>NZ_JBEXQG010000007.1:0-221902 GCF_040612485.1 Streptomyces sp. NPDC006385 | reverse complement strand
CCGTCCGCCCGACGGCGAACCCCTATCTTGCCCGCGCTCTCGCCTAGGGGGACCATGACCTCACCCAAAGGCGGTACGTCCACGGGCACCGGGCGCGGCGTCGGCGCTCGACGCGGAGTGCGCGAGGGCCTGCTTGGGGCTGGTCACTGGCCGAGCACGTCCTTGATCTCCTCGGCGGCCGCGTCCCAGCCCTCGTCAGGGCTCTTGCCCTTCTGCTCGACCTGGAGGATGCCGACGTCGGTCAGCGCGGTGTTGATCGGCTGGTCCTTGATGCCGAAGTACTGGGTCGGGATGGTCTTCGCGGAGCCGGAGAATATCTCCGTGATCGGCGCGTTCGAGAAGTACTCCATGGTGGCCGCCGCCGGCTTCAGGGTCGGGTACGCCGACGGGGTCGACGGGAAGCTCGCCTGCTTGGCGAACACCTTCGCCTGCTGCTCGGGTGCGGTCAGCCACTTCGCCAGCGCGATGGCCTCCTTCTGGTGCTTGCTCGCCGTCGGCACGCCTATGAACGAGCCGCCCCAGTTGGCCGCGGTCGGCGCCGCCGCCACATCCCACTTGCCCTTGCCCGAGTCACCGGACTTCTCCAGGATGTAGCCCATCATCCACGCCGGGCAGGCCACCGTGGCGAAGGTGCCGTTCGCGTACCCCTGGTCCCACGGCTTGTCGAACTGCTTCAGCTTCGCCGACATGTCGCTGGTCGCCACGTCCATGGCGACGTCCCAGGCCTTCTTGACGCTCGCCGACTCGTCCCAGACGACGGTGCCGTCCGTCTTGTAGTAGCGCTCGGGCTCGCCGCCGAGGGCCGCGTTGTAGACCGAGGAGGCGGAGTCCACGAACTTGGTGCCGCTGGGCGCCTTCTTCATGTACTCCTTGCCCAGGTCGACGTACTTGCCCCAGTCGCCCTTCCACTGCGCGGCGAGCTTGGTGCGGTCGGTCTCCAGGCCGGCCTTCTCGAACAGGTCCTTGCGGTAGCAGATCGCCATCGGGCCGATGTCGGTGCCGAGCCCGATCAGCTTGCCGTCCTCCGTGGTGGCCTGGGCGTTCTTCCAGTCCAGCCACTGGGACTTGTCGACCTCCTTGCCGAGGTCCACGAACTTGTCGGCCTGCGTCTGCACGGCCTCGGTGATGTTCATGACCTCGATGGCCTGGATGTCGTCGGTACCGGCGCCGGCCTGCAGACGGGTGAGGACCTTGGGCCAGTAGACGTCGGTGCGGGTGGTGACGTTCTCCTTGATGGTGATGTCGGGGTTGAGCTTCATGTACTCGTCGTAGAGGCCGGCCTGCTTGTAGCCGAAGGTGCCGAAGGTGCCGACGGTGAGGGTGGTCTTGCCGCCGCCGTTGCCACCGCCCTCGTCCGCAGAGCCGTCGTCCGAGTCCTCGGCGCAGCCGGCGAGCAGCCCTGTCGTCAGCGCGGCCGCGGCCGCGAGGGCCACCAGCCGACGGGACCCGCGGGTACTCGTGCGCATTGCGTCCTCCTGTTGCCTGACGTGCCGACCCCCCGGCCAACGGCTTTGTTGGGCCCGTTGAAACGTCATCTTGCATCGCTGCGGCTCGGGCGGGGAACGTGCGGGATGTGTATGTGTCAGGTACCGTGGGAGCGCTCCCACATGTGATGTGTTGAAGGTTCGCCGGTCCGAGCGGGGGTGTCAAGGGAGTCGACGCGGAGAGATGCGTTCAGTTATCGGGCCGTTAGCTGGACCCACTTGAGCCCGTCCGGCGCTTGAGGGCGAGGCCGTCGAGGCCGGGGCGGGACCTGGGGGCGGCTGTCCCCAGGGGCGGTCACTCTCCCTGACGGGACTGTTAAATTCCAGGCCAGCGTGAAGACAACGGCGGAAGGCGGAGCCCAATGGCAAGCCACGGAGCGCGGGGCCGAAGCGGCGGCCGGCCCACCCTCGAAGAGGTGGCGGCCCGCGCGGGCGTCGGCCGCGGCACCGTCTCCCGGGTGATCAACGGTTCGCCACGGGTCAGTGACGCCACGCGCGCGGCGGTGCAAGCGGCGGTGGCGGAACTCGGCTACGTCCCGAACACGGCGGCCCGGGCCCTCGCGGCGAACCGCACGGACGCGATCGCGCTGGTCGTCCCCGAGCCGGAGACCCGTTTCTTCGCGGAGCCGTACTTCTCGGACATGCTCAAGGGCGTCGGCGCCGAACTCGCCGAGACCGAGATGCAGCTTCTGCTGATCTTCGCGGGCAGCGACCGGGAACGGCGCCGGCTGGCCCAGTACCTGGCGGCGCACCGCGTCGACGGAGTGCTCCTGGTCTCGGTGCACGCGGACGACCCCCTTCCCGACCTGCTGGCCCAGCTGGAGATCCCGGCGGTGATCAGCGGCCCCAGATCGGCCAGGGAGACCCTGACCTCGGTCGACTCGGACAACTACGGCGGCGCCCGCTCGGCCGTCGAGCACCTGCTGTCCCGCGGTCGCACCCGCATCGCCCACATCACCGGCCGCCTCGACGTCTACGGCGCCCAGCGCCGCGTCGACGGCTACCGCGACGCGCTGAGCGACTCCGGGTACGGCGTGGACGAGCGGCTGATCGAGGCGGGCGACTTCACGGAGGAGGGCGGCGTCCGGGCGATGGCGGCCCTCCTGGAGCGCTGCCCCGACCTGGACGCGGTCTTCGCGGCCTCCGACGTGACGGCGGCGGGCGCCCGCCAGGCCCTGCGCGAGGCGGGCCGCCGCATCCCCGACGACGTGGCCCTCGTCGGCTACGACGACTCGGCCATAGCCCGCCACATGGACCCGCCCCTCACCAGCGTCCGCCAGCCCATCGAGGACATGGGCCGCCGGATGCTGGACCTCCTCCTCGGGGAGATCGCCGACCGCCGCCCCGCGGTCGCCCGGGTCCTGGAGCGCCCGCAGGTGGTACTGGCCACGGAGCTGGTGACGCGGGCGTCGTCGTGACGAGGGCGTGCCCGAGGGGCCGTGCTCGTCACGTGCTCCGAGCGGCGCGGGCATGCCGTCTCCCGCATCGAGGCCCGGGACAAGCGGCACTGCCGTGGCGTCCTGCTCTCCAATCCGGGCGGCCCGGGCGGCACCGGTCTCGCCAGTACCCTCGCGCTGCGCCCGACCCTGGGGGGAGACGGCCGACCGGTACGACCTGATCGGCTTCGACCCGAGATACCTCGGTGCGAGCACCCCCGTGCGCTGCCTCCCGGCCGGTCCGCGGCCCTCCCCCGGCGAGTCGACGTCGCCCCGGCAGGACTTCGAGGCGTCCGTGCGCTCCGCCCGGGATCTCGCCGAGCGCTGCCGACCGGCGGCCGCCTTCCTCCCGCACGCGACCACGCGCAACGTGGCCCGTGACACGTCATCCGCGCCGCGCTGGGCGAGCGCAGGCTGTCGTACTACGGCGTCTCCTGCGGCGCGGACCTGGGCGCCGTGTACACCCAGCGCTTTCCCCGGCGCGTCGACCGCATGGTCATCGACTCCTCGACGGACCCGGCGCGCACCCAGTACGACCTGTTCCGCAGCGCGGGCGCGGCTCTGGAGGCGGGGCTCGACGAATGGGCCGTCCCGGCCGCCCGGGAGCACGCCCGCTACGGGCTCGGCCGCACGGCCCGTGAGGTGCGCGCCACCGTGCGGGGCATGCTCGCCGAGGCCGAGCGGCGTCCTCTCCGGGTCGCGGGCGGCCGTCTGAACGCCCCCGTCCTGCGTCTGCTGCTCCGTCAGCTGATCCAGCATCAGGAGTACGATGCCGCCCTCGCGTCCGTGGTCCGCGACCTGTCCGCCGCGGCGGCCGGCGACCTGACCGAACCCGGCCCGGACCTGTCCGCCCTGCTGGATCTGCTGTCCTCCCCGGAGCCGGCGGACAGCATGGTCGGCGGGGCGCTGTTCATGTGCGGTGACGGGGCTGGCCGGCCGGCGGCTGGCCCACCGCTCCGCGCGAGCCGGGGACCGCCGTCGCCAACTCCGTGCCCGTCCTGACGGTGCAGGCCCGTCGTGACAACAACGTCCCCTACGCCGGAGCGCTGGAGCTGCATCGCCGGCTCGCCGGGTCCCGTCTGGTCACGGCCGACATCCGTGCGCACGGGGTCTACGGCCGTGGGGCGGAAGGGCTGACTCCGGTGCCATGTGTCGACCGGCACGTCAACGACTTCCTGAGGACAGGGCGGCTCCCCGCCGACGACGTCCTGTGCGCGGCGCGAGACCGGGGTGTTCCCAACGGTGGGCACATGACTGAGGGCTGACCCGTTCGCACGGACCAGCCCTCAGTCGTTCAGGGTGAGTGACGGGACTCGAACCCGCGACATCCTGGACCACAACCAGGTGCTCTACCAGCTGAGCTACACCCACCATGACCGGTGATCGACTTTTGTGGAGTCCCCGACCGGCCGAGAAAAAGTGTACAGGGTCCGAAGGGGTGCTCGCGCACGGCTTTCGCGGCGCCCCCACGCGAGCCCCTCGCGCGCCTACTGAGCAGGCAGAACGTGCTTCGCGGCGATCGACTTCGCGGTCTCCGAGTCCGGCCCGGGCTGCGGTACGAAGACGGCCTCGCGGTAGTAGCGGAGTTCGGCGATGGACTCGCGGATGTCGGCGAGGGCGCGGTGGTTGCCGTTCTTCTCCGGGCTGTTGAAGTAGGCACGCGGGTACCAGCGGCGGGCCAGCTCCTTGATCGACGAGACGTCGACGATCCGGTAGTGGAGGTAGTCCTCCAGCGTCGGCATGTCGCGCAGCAGGAAGCCGCGGTCGGTGCCGACGGAGTTGCCGCACAGCGGGGCCTTGCCCGGCTCCTTCACGTGCTCGCGCACGTACGCCAGGACCTGCTCCTCGGCGTCCGCCAGCGTCGTGCCGCCGGGGAGCTCGGCGAGCAGTCCGGACGCGGTGTGCATCTGACGCACCACCTCCGGCATCGTCTCCAGCGCCGACTCGGGCGGGCGGATGACGATGTCCACGCCCTCGCCGAGGATGTTCAGCTCGGAGTCGGTGACGAGGGCGGCAACCTCGATGAGCGCGTCGTCGGACAGCGAGAGGCCGGTCATCTCGCAGTCGATCCACACCATGCGATCGTTCATGCGACCACCCTAAAGCTGACGTCCGCTTTTGGGATGCCCGGTGTCGCAGGCGGCGTACCAGGAGGCGCTGTCCCCCTGAACCCCCGCTTCGGCCTGAAGGGCCTCGTCCTCGAACGCCGGACGGGCCGCATACACCCGCCCGGCGTCACAAGGTC
Source organism: Streptomyces sp. NPDC006385 (assembly GCF_040612485.1). Lineage (NCBI taxonomy): Bacteria > Bacillati > Actinomycetota > Actinomycetes > Kitasatosporales > Streptomycetaceae > Streptomyces > Streptomyces sp. NPDC006385. The sequence continues at coordinate 216,737 of NZ_JBEXQG010000007.1, read as the reverse complement.
ACGACCCGCTGCGCTGGCCCGGCAGGCTGGCCCTGCCCGTCGCGTACGCCTCGCGGCCGTTGTCCGACGCCACCGACAGGGGCGCGGAGCCGCCCACGGGTGCCGGGGAGCGGCGGGTCTGGAACGGGACCGGGCCGCCCTCCGGGTACGGGGACGGCGGCGGGCCCGACGGTGCCGCGGTCTGGCCCACCATGGACTCCGCGTCCGTCTGCCGCTCGCCCTGGGGGCGCCGTGCCCGGTACGCCGCCCGGTACGCGGCAGGCGACGAGCCGAGCTGGCGGCGGAAGTGGCCGCGCAGCGCCACCGGCGAACGGAAGCCGCAGCGGCCCGCGACCTCGTCCACCGAGTAGTCCGACGTCTCCAGCAGGCGCTGCGCCTGCAGCACCCGCTGGGTGATCAGCCACTGGAGCGGGGCGCTGCCCGTCAGCGAGCGGAATCTGCGGTCGAACGTACGGCGGCTCATGTAGGCGCGTGCCGCCAGCGTCTCCACGTCGAACTGCTCGTGGAGGTGCTCCAGCGCCCAGGCGACGACCTCGGCCAGCGGGTCGGCGCCGATCTCCTCCGGTAAAGATCGATCGAGGTAGCGCTCCTGACCGCCGGAGCGGCGCGGCGGGACCACCAGACGGCGGGCCAGGGCCCCCGCCGCCTCGTTGCCGTGGTCCGTCCGCACGATGTGGAGACAGAGATCGATTCCGGCCGCCGTACCCGCCGATGTGAGTACGTCGCCGTCGTCCACGAAGAGTTCCCGTGGATCCACGTGCACCGACGGGTAGCGCTTGGCCAGCGTCGGTGCGTACATCCAGTGCGTCGTCGCGGGTCGGCCGTCCAGCAGGCCGGCCGCGGCGAGGACGAAGGCGCCGGTGCACAGTCCGACGATGCGGGCGCCTTCCTCGTGCGCCCGGCGCAGTGCGTCGAGCGCGTCCTCGGGCGGCGGTGAGGTGATCGAACGCCAGGCCGGCACGACGACCGTGCCCGCCCGCGCGATCGCCTCCAGGCCATGTGGCGCGGTGAGTTCCAGGCCCCCTGTGGTCCGCAGCGGGCCGTCCTCGCCCGCGCACACCAGAAGGCGGTAGCGCGGCACGCCGGCGTCCTGGCGGTCGATCCCGAACACCGACAACGGTATGGAACTCTCGAAGATGGGACCGCCGCTGAACAGCAGCACCGCGACGATCTCCTTGCGGCGTCGCCCGGAAAGCTTCCGGGCCGCGGCTTCCGGCGCGGCAGTGGAGTCGTGGCTCATACTGCTAAGCCCCCCTCGGTGGTCGCGGCTCCTCGGTTGTGTCGCTCCTGCACGTTTCCCCTCGGTCCTGCACGAGTCCCCCGCCGTAGACAGTCAAGATCGAATCTACTGTGTCGCGTCGCGCCGCAGTGGCCGGTTCGGCACTCGGCACATTGTCGACTTGGCAACTTGGCGTGAAGCATTCGATCACGAAGCGTTGCACTCCCAGGCCGTGCAGGGAAGTGCGCCTTGTCGCAGTGGCCAAACCACGTAGGGTGCGCAGCACCCCGGGGACCCTTTCCGTGCAGGTGGAACGGGGGTTGGGGGGTGTCCTGAGGGGGTGGTGCGGGCACGGCGGAAGTTGGCTGAAAAGCAGCGTTCCTGTGCGCGGAAACCGGTCAACCGGCCGGTGTATTTCCCCCAGTGTGACGTCCGCCTCTATGCGCTCCGGTTCCGGTCCTGTGGTGACGGCCGCGGCGCGACGTCGACTGGGTGGCGCGATCCTCGTCCCTCATCCGCGCCGCACCGCGTTCCGACTCGCGCAGCAGCACACGGCAGACCGCCGTCACGGCCGCGAGGCCGAGGGCCGTGCCCGTGGCGCCGGCCAGGGAGGTGCCGTACCAAAGGAGGACCACCGGGACCAGGACACAGCTGAAGACCGCCCACCGGACCACGGTGGCGCTGTCCTCGGAGGGGGTGCGGGGTCCGGTCATGGATGCGTGCTCCTGGGCTCCCTGGGGGGTGGATCACGGGGATCAACGCCGGTTCGGGCGGTCGGTCACTGGTGCGGGGCCGTACCGGTGGCGGTCATGACCGTAGCGGTGAGTGAATCCTGTGCAAACCGCCTGTACACCGCAGCAACCATTGCGTTACGGGCGTCCCCTCGTGCATGCTCCCTGGAACCCGCAGCGACCGTGAGCGGGGATCTGGGTTTAAGGAGGCGTGCCGCCGTACCCTTGGGGTATGGGGTTGGGAAGACCATTCCCGGACACAGCTCCGCCGCACACTGCTGGATCCGTCAGCGAGCTCCGCTCGCGGGCCCACCCATAAAGGATCACTACGCCGAGACAGCCATGGCCGGTCACGAATTCTTCGAACCCGCGGACCGCAAGCGGCCGGTCGCCGACCCCACGGCGGCCGATCCCCTGGCGGCGGAAGAGGCACGCCAGTCCTGCGACCCCGCTTTCAAGCACGGCGTAGTCGTCGGCTTCGACGGCTCCACCTCCAGTGAGCGCGCCCTGGCGTACGCCATCGGCATGGCTCATCGCTCCGGGTCGGGCCTGATCATCGTCCACGTCGCCAACCGGCTGCCCACCACGGTGTGGGCCGGCTGCGAGCCGCCGGTCTTCGTCGACGTGCCGGACCACCGCACCGAGGTGCTCGGCCTCGAACTCGCCTGCGCCGACTATCTCGCCGAGGTGCCCTGGATCCTCGTCGAGCGCGGCGGCGACATCTGCCACGAACTCGAGGAGGTCGGGCGGGAGTACGAGGCGGACGCGATCGTCGTCGGCTCCACGCACGGGCTCGTCGGGCGGATCTTCGGCTCCGTCGCCGGGCGGCTCGCGAAGCGGGCGAAGCGGCCCGTCGTTGTCATTCCGTAACTCGTCGTTGGCCCAGGTGAGATGCCGCCTGGGAAGCGGCCGCCCCCTTTGTGCAGCGCACGAATCTACTCGCGCGTAGAGGTGTTTGTGCCCTTGTGAAGGGCATATAACGCTCACCGTACAACTGCACATGCATGAAGGGAGCCCGCCGTGGACAACGACGTCTCCGCGGGAAGCGGAATCACCACCGTGGTCGGCCGACTCGCCCTGGGCATCACCCTGCTGGCCTTCGGGCTCGGGTACACCGGCGTGATCGACGGTGTCTCGGCCGCTGACGCCGTATCAATCGCCCAGTACGTGGGCGGCATTGCCCTCTTCGTCGCCGGCCTGATGGCCCTCCGCGACCACGACACCGCGAACGGGACCGCGTTCGTGGCGCTCGGCGCCCTCTGGTTCACGTGGGCGGTCTCCGCCGAGGGCTCCGCCAACGCGGCCGGGTTGTTCCTGTTGCTGTTCGCCCTTGTGGTGCTGTCCCTCACGCTCGCGGGTGGGGACCAGCTCGGGAAGGGTGCGTACGGGTTGTTCTTCGTCGCCCTGTCGCTCATGGCGATCGCCGATTTCGCCGGCAATGACGGGCTCACCAAGGTGGGTGGCTGGTTCGCCGTCGCCGCGGGGGCGGTGGCCTGGTACGCGGCGACCGCGGCTCTGGCCCACTGGCCGACCGCGCTGCCTCGACGCGCTGCGGGCCGGGGAGTGACGGCCACCGGTTAGCTGCGCAGGCTGGGGAGTTGGGCGGCTCCCCGGCGATATGGGCGGACCCCCCGTGAATGGTGGCATCACGTGGGGGTCCGTTCTGTTTCGTTGGCCTGTGCGGGTGCGTGGGGGCTGGTCGCGCAGTTCCCCGCGCCCCTGACGGGGGCGCTACTCGACCGTTACCGACTTCGCGAGGTTCCTGGGCTTGTCGATGTCCCGGCCCAGGGCCAAGGCCGTGTGGTAGGCGAGGAGTTGGAGGGGGAGGCCCATCAGGATCGGGTCCAGCTCGTCCTCGTTCTTCGGGACCACGATCGTCTGGTCGGCCTTCTCCTGGTGCTGGTGGGCCACCGCGAGGATCTTGCCGCTGCGGGCCTTGATCTCCTCCATGGCGGCGCGGTTCTTCTCCAGCAGGTCGTCGTCGGGGACGATCGCGACCGTCGGGAGGGCGGGCTCGATCAGGGCCAGCGGGCCGTGCTTGAGCTCGGAGGCGGGGTAGGCCTCGGCGTGGATGTAGGAGACCTCCTTGAGCTTGAGGGAGGCCTCGCGGGCGACCGGGTAGCCCCGGACGCGGCCGATGAAGAGCATCGAGCGGGCGTCGGCGTACTGCTTGGCCAGCTTCTCGATCTCCTCCTCCTGCTTCATGATCTCGGAGATCTGCCCCGGCAGCTTGCGCAGGCCCTCGATGATGCGCTTGCCGTCGCGCACGGAGAGGTCGCGGGTGCGGCCCAGGTGCAGCGCCAAGAGCGCGAAGGCCACCGTGGTGTTGGTGAAGCACTTCGTGGAGACCACGCAGACCTCGGGGCCGGCGTGCACGTAGATGCCGCCGTCGGCCTCGCGGGCGATCGCCGAGCCCACCACGTTCACGATGCCCAGGACCCGCGCGCCCTTGCGCTTCAGCTCCTGCACGGCCGCGAGGACGTCGTAGGTCTCACCGGACTGGGAGACGGCGATGTACAGGGTGTCGGGGTCGACGACCGCGTTGCGGTAGCGGAACTCCGAGGCCGGCTCGGCGTCCGCGGGGATGCGGGCCAGCTCCTCGATCATCTGGGCGCCGATCATGCCCGCGTGGTACGAGGTGCCGCAGCCGAGGATCTTCACCCGGCGGATCCGGCGGGCCTCGCGGGCGTCCAGGTTGAGGCCGCCGAGGTGCACGGTGGAGAAGCGGTCGTCGATGCGGCCGCGCAGGACGCGGTCCACGGCGTCGGCCTGCTCGTGGATCTCCTTGTGCATGTAGGTGTCGTGGCCGCCCATGTCGTACGAGGCGGCCTCCCACTCGACGGTGGTGGGCTCGGCCGTGGTGCGGGTGCCCTCGGTCGTGTAGGTGCGGAAGTCGTCGGCCTTGAGGGTCGCCATCTCGCCGTCGTCCAGCGTCACTATCTGCCGCGTGTGGGTGACCAGGGCGGCGATGTCCGAGGCGACGAACATCTCCTTCTCGCCGATGCCGAGGACGACCGGGGAGCCGTTGCGGGCGACGACGATGCGGTCCGGGAAGTCGGCGTGCAGCACGGCGATGCCGTACGTCCCCTCGATGAGCCGGAGGGTCTCGCGGACCTTGTCCTCCAGCTTCTCCGCCTGCGAGCGGGCGATGAGGTGGACGAGGACCTCGGTGTCGGTCTCCGAGAGGAACTCGACGCCGTCCGCCTCCAGCTTGCGGCGCAGGTCGGAGGCGTTGTCGATGATGCCGTTGTGGACGACGGCGACCTTGCCCTCGGCGTCGAGGTGCGGGTGGGCGTTCACGTCGGAGGGGGCGCCGTGGGTGGCCCAGCGGGTGTGGGCGATGCCGGTCGTGCCCTTGAAGCGCGCCGGGACCTTGGCCTCCAGGTCGCGGACCCGCCCCTTGGCCTTGACCGTCTTCAGGCCCGCCGCCTTCGGGGAGGTGACGACGATGCCCGCCGAGTCGTAGCCGCGGTACTCCAGGCGCTGGAGGCCCTCCAGCAGCAGGGGTGCTACGTCACGCTTCCCGATGTAACCGACGATTCCGCACATATATACGTAGTCCTAGCCGTAGACGATGCGCCGCAGCTGCCTGAGCGAGAGCTCCGGCGGTGCCACCGCGCGATATTTGAGATCCGCCTCGATCCGCTCGAAGATCGCCGCGTTGACCAGGCCCTGGGCCTGGAGCTCGCGGTGGCGGCGACGGACGTATTCCTCGGTCGTCTCGTCGAAGTAGGCGAGCACGTCCTGGATCACGCGCAGCGCCTCACCCCGGTTGAGCGGGGTGGACCGCGTCAGATGATCAACGAGTTCGTCGTGCACCCGGTAGATCCTGGGGCACCGGCGGCGCTTTCGCAAGAATTCTGCCCGCTTTCGGGCAGAGGGCTGCGGGAATCCCTTGGGGGAACGTTGAACCCGTCATGAGGGCTTGTTCGTGAGGCGTCCACCGGACGTCCGGCATTCCGTTGCCCGAGGTGTCGATTTTTGGTCGCCATGGACATTCCTCGTATGGGCGTACCCCAGCGGCTCGCCGAGCGCATGAGCATGGCCGAGCAGCACGCGTACCTGCGCGCCGCGTTCTCCCGGCGCACGATGATCAGAGGCGGCGCCGTCACGCTCGGCGCCGTCGCGGGCGGCGCCTTCGTCCCGGGCGCCACCGCCCGGGCGGCCGTACCGACCGCCCGCACCGCTGCGGCGACCGAGTCGGTCGACGGCGCGCTCGTCGCCCCCTTCGGCCGCCACCTCGCCTACGGCAGCGATCCGCGGACCGAGATGACCATCTCGTGGCAGGTCCCGGTCGCGGTGCGGAAGCCGTTCGTCCGGATCGGCGCCCACCCCTGGGACCTCTCCCACCGGATCGAGGCCGAGGTGCGCACCCTCCACACCCCGGCCGGTGTCGGCGCGAGCGCCGACCACACCCAGTACTACGTGCACGCCGAGCTGACCCGCCTGCGCCCCGGCAGGACGTACTACTACGGCGTCGGCCACCCGGGCTTCGACCCCGCCGAGCCCCACCTGCTGGGCACCCTCGGCACCTTCACCACCGCCCCCGCGGACAAGACGCCCTTCACCTTCACGGCCTTCGGCGACCAGGGCGTCAGCTATCACGCGCTCGCCAACGACAGTCTCATCCTCGGCCAGAACCCGGCCTTCCACCTGCACGCCGGCGACATCGCCTACGGCGACCCGTCCGGCCAGGGCAAGGCATCCGACACGGGCTTCGACTCGCGCATCTGGGACCAGTTCCTCGCCCAGACCGAGACGGTCGCCAAGTCCGTCCCGTGGATGGTGAGTTACGGCAACCACGACATGGAGGCCTGGTACTCGCCCAACGGCTACGGCGGCCAGGAGGCCCGCTTCACCCTTCCCGACAACGGGCCGGACCGGAGGAACCTGCCGGGCGTCTACTCCTTCGTCCACGGCAACACGGCGATCATCTCGCTCGACCCCAACGACGTCTCCTTCGAGATCCCGGCCAACCTCGGCATCTCCGGCGGCACCCAGACCACGTGGCTGGAAGCGCGGCTGAGGAAGTACCGGGCGGCGCAGGACATCGACTTCGTCGTCGTGTTCTTCCACCACTGCGCGTACTGCACCTCCACGTCGCACGCCTCGGAAGGCGGCGTACGCCAGGAGTGGGTGCCGCTGTTCGAGAAGTACCAGGTGGACCTGGTCATCAACGGCCACAACCACCAGTACGAGCGCACCGACGTCATCAAGGCGGGCGAGGTCGCCAAGAAGCTCCCGATCGGCGGCACGGCCTACCCCGAGACCGAGGGCGTGGTGTACGTGACCGCGGGTGCGGCGGGCCGCGGCCTGTACGCGTTCAGCGCGCCGGACTCGTACGAAGGGCACGAGCACGAGGTCGACTCCGTGGCCTCGTTCGTCAACCTCAAGGACGGCAAGCGCGACGAGACGGTCGCCTGGTCCCGGGTGCGCTATCTCGACTACTCGTTCCTGCGCGTCGACGTCACGCCCGCGCCGCCGGGCCGGTACGCCACGCTGCGGGTCCAGGGCATCGCCGAGACCGGGGACCGGATCGACCACTTCACGGTGGCCCGCAGGGCCAAGTAGACCCGCAGGCCCGTTACATCCGCTTGAGGACGGCCTGCTTGGCCAGCGTGAACTCCTCGTCCGTCAGCACGCCCGCGCGGTGCAGCTCACCCAGTTCGCGCAGGCGGCGCAGGAGGGCGTCGTGGTCGTCCTCGGCGGGTGCGGCCGGCGCGGAGGACGCGGAAGGCGGTCGCGACCGTGCGTCCTGTACGTCCGCCGCGGTGGCCGTGGCCGTGGCCGGGTGCGGGAGGCGGGCCTGGACCGCCGCCGCGACCAGGGCCATCAGCGGGTCCTTCTTGAAGCCCCACAGCTCCACGCAGTGGGGGTCGTACTTGGGCGGGGTCTTGGTGCGCGCGTTCCGCACGACGAAGCGGAGGTAGCCGTTCTCCAGGCCCACCGCCGGCTGCCACTCCACGTCCGCGATGTCCGCCAGCGCGAGGGTGCGGGTGCCGGCGGCGGCCTTGGCGTCCTCCGTCTTCCAGTTCCACTCCAGGCGGACCTGGTCGCCGTCGAAGCTCGCGGTGCCGTCCCCGGCGGAGACCGACAGCGGCACGGAGGGGCCCGGCAGGAGGTACGCGTCGACCGGGTCGGCGGGGACCTGGTCCAGCAGCAGGGCTTGGCGCACCTCGTCCACGACGTACTCGGCGACGCCGTAGCGGTCGGACTCGACGATCAGCTGGTACGGGTCGTGGGGCTCGGTGAGGCGGCCGCCGGTGGCGTGCAGCAGCGGGTCGGCGCCGTCGCGCAGGCGGAGCCTGAGGCGCCCGGCCCTCTTGCCCTGCTCGAAGGAGACGCCCGCCAACGCCCCGAGCGGGACGACCAGTTCACCCAGCGCCTTGCGGAACAGGCTGACGTTCTTGTCCCGTCCGGGGGTCAGCCGCAGGGCGTCGCCGTCGAAGACCCACGTGCCGTCCTTCTGGAGGATTTCCGCCATGGGGTGGATTGTTCCACCCGTCTCACGAGAGAGTGGTCCAGACCTCTTGGGGCTCAACGGCTCATGGAAGGGACACGCTCGTGAGAGACGACCGTGTGAGACAGCACCACAGAACGCTCCGCCTTCTCGGTTCCCTGCTGCTGGTCGCGACGGGCGTCTCCGCTACAGGGGCCGCTCCCGCACGACCGGCACCGTCCACCCCGCTCGACCGCGTGGTCCCCGCGCCCGCGTCGGTCGCCCCCGGCGGATCCCCCTACCGCATCACCCCCGACACGCACATCCGCGTCGACGACTCCGGCGAGGCCCGCCGCGTCGGCGAGTACCTCGCGGCCGTCCTCCGCCCCTCCACCGGCTACCGCCTCCCCGTCACCACCCGCGGTGGCGGCGGCATCCGGCTGCGCCTCGCCAAGGGCCCGTTCGGCGCCGAGGGCTACCGCCTCGACAGCGGCCGCAAGGGCGTCACCCTCACGGCCGCCGAGCCCGCCGGCCTCTTCCACGGTGTGCAGACCCTGCGCCAACTGCTCCCGGCGGCCGTCGAGAAGGACTCCGTCCAGCCCGGCCCCTGGCTGGTCGCGGGCGGCACGATCAAGGACACCCCGCGCTACGGCTGGCGCGGCGCGATGCTCGACGTCTCCCGGCACTTCTTCACCGTCGACCAGGTCAAGCGCTACATCGACCAGCTCGCCCTCTACAAGATCAACAAGCTGCATCTGCACCTCAGCGACGACCAGGGCTGGCGCATCGCCATCGACTCCTGGCCGCGTCTCGCGACCTACCGCGGCTCGACGCAGGTCGGCGGCGGCCCCGGCGGCCACTACACCAAGGCCGACTACCAGGAGATCGTCCGGTACGCGTCCTCGCGCTACCTGGAGGTCGTCCCCGAGATCGACATGCCCGGCCACACCAACGCCGCCCTCGCCTCGTACGCCGAGTTGAACTGCGACGGCGTGGCGCCTGCGCTCTACACCGGCACCGAGGTCGGCTTCAGCTCGCTGTGCGTCGGCAAGGAGATCACGTACGACTTCGTGGACGACGTGATCCGGGAGCTCGCCGCGCTCACGCCGGGCGCGTACCTGCACATCGGCGGGGACGAGGCGCACTCCACCAGCCACGAGGACTATGTGAAGTTCATGGACCGGGTGCAGCCGATCGTCGCCGGGTACGGGAAGACCGTGATCGGCTGGCATCAGCTGACCGGGGCGACCCCGGCCAAGGGGGCGCTCGCCCAGTACTGGGGGCTGGACGGCACGGGTGCCGAGGAGAAGGAGCGGGTCGCGGCGGCGGCGCGGGGCGGGACCGGGATCATCCTGTCCCCGGCCGACCGGATCTACCTCGACATGAAGTACACGGCGGACACCCCGCTGGGCCTGGACTGGGCGGGCCTGGTGGAGGTGAAGCGCTCGTACGACTGGGACCCGGGCGACTACCTTCCGGGAGCACCCGCTTCGGCCGTCCGCGGCGTCGAGGCCCCGCTGTGGACGGAGACGATCAGCAAGTCCGCCGACATCGAGTACATGGCCTTCCCGAGGCTGGCGGGCGTCGCCGAGCTCGGCTGGTCGCCGGCCGCCACGCACGACTGGGACGCCTACAAGGTGCGGCTCGCGGCGCAGGGGCCGCGGTGGGAGGCGCTGGGGATCGGCTACTACCGGTCGCCGCAGGTTCCTTGGCCCGCTCAGCGGGGCTGACATGCTGACGGGCACCCCCGCAGGACCGTACTGCGGAGGTGCCCGTCTGTCTGTGGAGGGCCGTCACAGCCCCGCGATGGGGTTCTTCAGGTTGCCCACCAGCTGCAGGGCGCCGGCCGGGTCCGACAGGTCCACCATCTGCTTGTTGTCACGCAGTTGGAGGCGGTTGAGGCAGGACAGCGCGAACTCGGGGGCGAACATGTCGTACTGCTCGAACTTGTCGGCGAGTTCGGGCATCGAGTGCTGGTAGTCCCGGGTGACCTCGGCGACCGTCCGCCAGAAGTCGTCCTCCTCCAGGATCGCCTCGGCGGCGAGGTTCGCGGCGAGGAAGCGGAAGAAGCAGTCGAAGACGTCCGTGAACACGGACAGCAGCTTCTTGTCCTCCGGGACGTCCACGCGCAGCCGCTCGACCGTCGGCGGCAGCACCGCGTCCGGGTCCATGACGGCGATCTCCTCGGCGATGTCCTTGTAGATCGCGCGTTCGACGACACCGTCCTTCAGGACGAGGATGACGTTCTCGCCGTGCGGCATGAACACCAGGTCGTAGGCGTAGAAGCAGTGCAGCAGCGGCGTGAAGTACGCCCGCAGGTAGCGGCGCAGCCACTCCGTCGGCGTCAGCCCCGACTGCTCGATCAGCGCGCCCGCGAAGGACGCGCCCTCGTGGTCGACGTGGACGAGGGCGGCCATGGTGGCCAGCGACTCGCCCTCCTTCAGGGAGCCGACCGGGCTCTCCCGCCACAGCGCGGCCAGCATCTTGCGGTACGGCGAGTAGCGGTCCGTCGCCGCCTCGTACTCCAGGTGCCGGTAGCCGACGGCGGCACGCTCACGGATGATCGACAGTCCGGTGGACCTCAGCACCGGGTCGCCCTCGATGAGCTGGGCCAGCCAGTCGTTGATCGCGGGCGTGGCCTCCATGTAGGCGGCGGACAGCCCGCGCATGAAGCCCATGTTGATGACGGACAGGGCCGTCTTCACATAGTGCTTCTCGGGGCTGGACCGGTTGAAGAAGGTCCGGATCGACTGCTGGGCCAGGTACTCGTCGTCGCCCTCGCCCAGGCAGACCAGGTGCCCCCGGGCGACCTCGGCGGCGAAGGTGACGGCGAGCTTGTTCCACCACTGCCAGGGGTGGACGGGGATGAGGAGGTAGTCGGCGGGGTCGAGGTCCTGCTCGCGCAGGACGCCGTGGAAGCGCTCGACGGTCTCCTCGCCCAGCTCCTGCCGTACGAAGGACTCGTAGTCGATGCCGACACCGGCCGTGAACGCGGCACGCGAGCGGTGTGCCGCGAGCCAGACGAGCCGGACCGGGCTCGCGGTCTCGGGGGCGTACGACAGGTACTCGTGGATGCCGAAGCCGAGCCGCCCGTTGTTCGCGACGAAGCAGGGGTGGCCCTCGGTCATGCCGGTCTCGATGGCCTGGAAGTCGGACCTGGCCAGCTCGGCGACCGGGATCTGCGGTTTGGTGAGCTTGTAGCAGGTGCCGGAGAGAGTGGAGGAGATCTCCTCCAGGTAGACCGGCAGGATCTCGTCGCTCAGGCCCAGGGACTTCTGGAGCTCGATGAAGAAGTCCAGGGCGGCGAGCGGGAGTTCGGCCCCGTCGCGGTGGCGGGTGATCGAGTCGGCGTCGACCTGCCAGTGGTCGAGGGCGCGGATCACGGCCGTGAAGGTGTACCGGGTCAGGCCGTCGTCGCTGCGGACGACGTACGTGCCGTCGCCGGCGGCCTCCGGGGTGATGAGGCGCTCGTGGGTGAACTCGGCGAGCGCCTTGCGGATCAGGAGGCGGTTGGCCCGCGCCCAGCGATGGGGGGACAGATGCGCCACGGCGTCGGACAGGGTCATACGGCTACTCCTCGGGAAGCCAGGCTGTGCCTGTTGAAGAAGCGCTCACGCGTGCAGAAGCTCAGCAGCGCGCGCTTCTCCGGCTTGTCGATCTCGCGTACGGGCACGAAGCCGACGGCCTCGTTCAGCGCGTGCACGGCCTTGTTGCTCACGTCGGGCTCGACGACGACCCGGCGGGTGCGCGGGTCGGCGAACAGCTCGTCCATGACGGCGGTGATGACGGCCTTGGTGAAGCCGTGGATCGGGCGGTCGGTGGGGGCGACCAGGAAGTGCATGCCGACATCGCCGGGCTCGGGGTCGTACAGGCCGACCAACTCGACGTACCGCGGGTCGTACGTCTCCATCAGGAAGGCCGGTACGCCGTCGTGCAGGCCCAGGTAGGCGTGGTGGTGCTCGTGCGCCGCGATCCGCATGTACTCGCGCTCGACGTCCTGGAGCCTCGCGTCCTGCATCATCCAGAAGGCCGCCTTGGGGTCGGTGACCCAGCGGTGCAGCAGCTCGGCGTCCTTCAGGGGGTCGAGCGGGCGGATGGTGAACGTACCGATGCCGGTACCGGCTGTCGCGCTCATACGGCGAACTCCTGGAACGCGATGGTCTTCTCGACCGGGTAGTACTCGGTGCCGAGCAGCTCCCGGATGATGTACGCGTTCCGGTACGGGCCCATACCCAGGTCCGGGCTGGTGATGCTGTGGGTGTGGACGCCGGCGTTCTGGAGGAAGACGCCGCGGCCGGTGACGTCGACCGCGTAGTTGCGGGCGACGTCGAAGTTGCCCTGGGAGTCGTAGACCAGGCGGTCCTTGACGGGGGCGAGGAACTCCGGCTCGGTGTACTTGTAGCCGGTGGCCAGGACCAGACCCTGCGAGTACAGCTCGAAGTCCTTCTGCTGCTCCTCCTGGCGGAAGCCGAGGGTGTACGTGCCGTTCTCGTACGTCGCGCCGGTGAGCGCGGAGTTGGTGAGCAGCCGGGTGGGGACCGGGCCGCCGAGGTTCTTCTGGTAGAGCAGGTCGAAGATCGCGTTGATCAGGTCGCCGTCGATGCCCTTGAACAGGCCCTTCTGCTCGGCGGTGAGCCGGTAGCGGGTGGCTTCCGGCAGCTCGCGGAAGTAGTCGGCGTATTCCGGTGACGTCATCTCCAGCGTGAGCTTGGTGTACTCCAGCGGGAAGAAGCGCGGGGAGCGGGTGACCCAGTTCAGCCGGTAGCCGTGGACGTCGATCTCGCTGAGCAGGTCGTAGTAGATCTCGGCGGCCGACTGGCCGGAGCCGACCAGCGTGATCGAGTCCTTCTTCTGGAGCTCCGCCTTGTGCTGAAGGTAGCGGGAGTTGTGGATGAAGTCGCCGCCCAGGCCCTGGCACGCCTCGGGTATGTGGGGCGGGGTGCCGGTGCCGAGGACGAGGTGGCGGGCGCGGTAGGTGTCACCGGTGGCCGTCTTCACCACGTAGTGCTCGTCCTCGTACCGGACTTCCGTCACCGTCGTGTTGAAGCGGATGCTGCTCAGCTTGTTCGCGGCCCAGCGGCAGTAGTCGTCGTACTCGACCCGCAGGGGGTAGAAGTTCTCGCGGATGTAGAACGAGTACAGCCGGCCCTTCTCCTTCAGGTAGTTGAGGAAGGAGTACGGCGAGGTCGGGTCGGCCAGGGTGACCAGGTCCGACATGAACGGGGTCTGGAGGTGGGCGCCGTCCAGGAACATCCCCGCGTGCCACTCGAAGTCGGGCTTCGACTCCAGGAAGACGCCGTCGAGTTCGGCGATCGGCTCGGTGAGGCAGGCCAGGCCGAGGTTGAAGGGGCCGAGCCCGATCCCCACGAAGTCATGCATCGCAGAAAGGGGGGTCTGGTTGTCAGGACGCGCGGTCAAGGGATTCTCCCAGGTACTGCTCGGCGTGGCCGGCGATCAGGTCGAGGACGGCGGCGATGTCGGCCGCCTTCGTCTCGGGGTTGAGCAAGGTGAACTTCAGGTAGTGGCGGCCGCCCACCTTGGTGCCCGCGACCACGGCGTCACCGGAGGCGAACAGGGCCTTGCGGGCGTACAGGTTGGCGCGGTCGATCGCGGCGGGGTCGGTGACGGTCGCCGGGATGTAGCGGAAGACCAGGGTGGACAGGCTCGGCTCGACGACGACGTCGAAGCGGGGGTCGGCCGCCAGCAGCTTCCAGCCCTCCACCGCCAGGTCGCAGACCTCGTCGAAAAGCTGCCCGATGCCGTCGGCGCCCATCACGCGCAGGGTCATCCACAGCTTGAGGGCGTCGAAGCGGCGGGTCGTCTGCAGGGACTTGTCCACCTGGTTGGGGATGCGCTCCTGCACCATGCGCCGCGGGTTGAGGTACTCCGCGTGGTAGGTGGCGTGGCGCAGCGTGGCGGCGTCGCGGACCAGCACGGCGGAGGAACTCACCGGCTGGAAGAAGGACTTGTGGTAGTCGACGGTGACCGAGTCGGCGCGCTCGATGCCGTCGATGCGGTCGCGGTACTTCAGGGACGCCAGCAGACCGCAGCCGTAGGCGGCGTCTACGTGCATCCAGGCGCCGAACTGCTCGCACAGCTCGGCGATCTCGGGCAGCGGGTCGATGGAGCCGAAGTCGGTGGTGCCGGCGGTGGCGACGACGGCCATGGGGACCAGGCCGTCCTTCCTGCAGCGCTCCAGCTCGTGGGCGAGGGCGACGGTCTGCATGCGCTTGTCGTGGCCGACCGGGACGCAGACCACGGAGTCCGCGCTCAGCCCGAGGAGTTTGGCCGACTTCTTCACGCTGAAGTGGCTGACCTCGGAGGCGAAGATGCGCAGTTTCGCCAGGCTGTCGGTCTTGGCCTCCTCCCGGGCGAGCAGCAGCGCCTGGAGGTTGGACTGGGTGCCGCCGGAGGTGAACACGCCGTCGGCGTTCTCGCCGAGCCCTATGCGGTCGGTCGTCCAGTCGATGAGCTTGCGCTCGATGAGGGTGCCGCCGGCCGACTGGTCCCAGGTGTCGAGGGAGGAGTTGACGGCGGAGAGGATCGCCTCGCCGAGCACGGCCGGGATGACGACCGGGCAGTTGAGGTGGGCGAGGTAGCGGGGGTGGTGGAAGTAGATCGCGTCCCGGAGGTAGACGTCCTCCAGCTCGTCGAGGACCGCGGCGGTGTCGAGCAGCGGCTTGTCGAGGTCGATCGCGTCGATGGTGGGGGCGAGGGCGTCGACCGCGACGCCGGTGAACGGACGGTCGGTGGTGGCGAGTTTGGCCGCCACCCGCTCGATGCCTTCGGTCACGGAGCGGCGGTACTGCTCCGCGGTCGTGTCGTTGAGCAGGTGCGAGCGCATGGGGAGGTCCTCCGGTGGGGACGTGCCGTGAAGTGCCGTGGGGTTCAACTTAGGTAAGCCTAACCTAACTAACCTTGGTTTACGGCAGCACCAAGGGTGACTACGATCACTTCAGTCGCAGTGGATGCCCAATTGCCTTGCTTTCAGGGGCGGTCAGCCCTGCTCGCGCAACTGCTCCTCGGTGAGCCCCTGCCGCCAGTAGCCCACGAAGGTGACCCGGCGCCGGTCGACGCCGCGCTCACCGACGAAGTGCCGGCGCAGCGCCTTCACGCTGCCCGACTCGCCCGCGATCCAGACGTACGGGTGCTCGGCGGCGGGCAGTCGGGCGGCGCGGATGGCGTCGAGTGCCTCTTCCTGGACGAGCCAGGCGATCTCGGCGTCCGCCTCGGTCGCCAGGTCCTGGACGGTCCCGGCGTCCTGCACCTCCAGCCACACCCGGGCGCGGGTGCCGGCGGGCAGGGATTCGAGGATGGCGGCGACGGCGGGTACGGCGGTCTCGTCGCCCCAGATCACCACCAGGTCGGTGTCCTCGGGCGGCCGGAAGCGGATCGCCCGGTTGTCGGCGATCGCCGGGCCGAGCAGCAGGACCCGGTCGCCGGCGGTGGCGTGGGAGGCCCAGCGGGAGGCGGGGCCCGCCGGGGTGTGCAGGACGAAGTCGATGTCGATCTCGTCGGGGTGGCGGCGCAGGGCCCGAAGCGTGTACGAGCGCATCACGGCCCGCACGTCCTCGGGCAGTTCACGCCACCCCTGCCACCAGTCGTCACCGAGCTCGATCGGAACCTGCGGTTCGCGCTGGCCGGGATGCGGCAGGAACAGCGACAGGGACTGGTCACGCCCGTCGGAGAAGAAGTACCGCAGATCCTGCCCGCCGAAGGTGACCCGGACCATGGACGGACCGAGCCGCCGCGTCCGTACGACGTGCAGGGAGAAGAAACGGAACGGGGCGGCTACGGTCGTGCTCACGGGGTAACTCCTGAATCGGCGTCAGGGTGCCGGCCTCGGGGGCGCTGATCAGGCGACCTTCTTGGCCTTCTCGATCGCTTCCGCGAGGCTGGTCAGCAGGGGCGTGCACTTGTCGTACGACAGGATCGGCTCGGGTGAGCGCGCGATGATCTGCCCGGCCTTGACCGCGGGCAGCTTCTTCCAGGTGGCCTCGGTGATGTCGGCCGGCTGGATGGTCGAGGAGCGGTCGTCCATCATGATGATGTCGGCCGGGTACTTGTCGACGTTCTCCCAGCTCAGCGACTCGAACCAGCCGCCGGTGGCTTCCTTGGCCTTCTCGGAGGGCTCGACGAAGTTCACGCCGAGGGCCTTGAAGTACTCCAGGTCGACGGAGAGGTTGGTGCCGGAGACGTAGAAGAGGTCCTGGCTCGCGGAACCGGCCATCACCTTGATCTCGGGGCGGGCCTTCGCGGCCTTGCGCAGCCGCTCCGCGGCCGCCTCGAAGTCCTTCTTCGACTGGACGACCCTGTCGGCCTTCATGTCCGCGCCGAGGGACTCGGCCAGCTCCCACATCCGCTCCAGCGGCTGGGTGAGCTGGCGGTCGTAGGCGGAGACGGCGACGCTCGGGGCGAGCTTGGCGATCTTGTCCTTGGAGGCCTCGGGGACGTACCAGAGGGTGCCGGCGGCGTCGTAGGTCGTGGAGATGAGGACCTCGGGGGCGAACGCCGCGTACTTCTCGACGTTGAACTGGTCCCAGACGTTGCCGAAGACCGTCAGCTTGCTGATGTCCATGTCGCCGGCCTGCACGTCGGCCTTGCCGCTCTGCGTCTTGGTGGGGCCGAAGACGCCCTTGACGTCGATGCCGTAGTCGTACAGGGCGGCCGCGACGCCGACGAAGGCGACGATCCTCGTGGGCACCTTGTCCAGCTTCACGGTGGTGCCCCGGTCGTCCTTGAACGTCCAGGGGCCGGACTTGGCAGCGGTCGTGGCCTCGTTCGAACCACCGTCTTTCGCGTCGCCGTCCCCGCAGGCTGCGAGCACGGCCCCGAGACCGACGGCGCCGCCCGCGGCGAGGACGCCGCGGCGGGTGAGGTGGGTGGCGTTGGGCATGGGTACGCTGCTTTCGAACAGGGCGGATCACCCGCGGACAATTCGAAGGTAGGTTAGCCTAACCTCAGCTGATGTCCAGTGGCGGGTGCTTGCAATCGAAAGCCTTGGGTGCCCGTATGTTGGGATCGTACGGGTAGTCGGTCTCAACTCCCTTGCATTGGCCAGCCGTTGATGTCCAGCCGTGCCCCTTGCCCCCTGGTGCTCGACGTGCCGCCGCCCGCGCCCGCGCCCGGCCAGGCGCAGGCCGACGGCGGGGCTCAGCCCGCCAGCCCCAGCTCCCGGGCGATCAGCATGCGCTGCACCTCGCTCGTGCCCTCGCCGATCTCCAGGATCTTGGAGTCCCGCCACATCCGGGCGACGGGGTACTCGTTCATGAAGCCGTAGCCGCCGTGGATCTGGGTGGCGTCCCGGGCGTTGTCCACCGCCACCGTCGACGAGTACAGCTTCGCGAGGGCCGCCTCCTTCTTGAAGGGCTCCCCGGCCACGAGGCGCGACGCGGCGTCGCGCCAGGCCAGGCGGGCCGTGTGGGCCCTCATCTCCATGTCGGCGAGCTTGAACTGGATCGCCTGGTTGGCGCCGATCGGGCGGCCGAAGGCGTGGCGTTCCTTGGCGTACTTCACCGACTCGTCGACGCAGCCCTGCGCGAGGCCCGTCGCCAGCGCCGCGATGGCGATGCGGCCCTCGTCCAGGATGCGCAGGAACTGGGCGTAGCCGCGGCCCTCCTCGCCCAGGAGGTTGCCCGCCGGTACCCGGACGTCGGAGAAGGACAGCTCGCGGGTGTCGGAGGCGTTCCAGCCGACCTTGGAGTAGGGGGCGGCGACCGTGAAGCCCGGCGTGCCGGACGGGACGATGATCGCGGAGATCCGCGGCTTGCCGTCGGGCGCCCGGCCGGTGACGGCGGTGACCGTGACCAGGCCGGTGATGTCCGTGCCGGAGTTGGTGATGAAGCACTTGGTGCCGTTGATCACCCACTCGTTCGTCTCCGCGTCGAGCCGGGCCGTGGTACGGGTCGCGCCCGCGTCCGAGCCGCCGTCCGGTTCGGTGAGGCCGAAGGCGCCGAGCATCTCGCCGGAGCACAGGCGTGCCAGCCACTGCCGCTTCTGCTCGTCGGTGCCGAACAGATGGATCGGCATCGCGCCGAGCGAGACGCCCGCCTCCAGGGTGATGGCGACCGAGGAGTCCACCCGGGCCAGCTCCTCCAGCGCCACGCCCAGCGCCAGGTAGTCGCCGCCCATGCCGCCGTACTCCTCCGGGAACGGCAGGCCGAACAGGCCCATGCGGCCCATCTCCCGCACGATCTCGTACGGGAACTCGTGACGCTCGTAGAAGTCGCCGATCTTGGGCGCCACGACGTCGTGTGCGAACTCCTCCACCGTGCGGCGGAGTTCCTCCAGTTCGGGGGAGAGACGGTGGTCCATGGCTGTTCAGTGCTCCTTGTGGGAGAGGGCTCGGACGGTGCGGGACGGGCTGGGTCGGCCCAGTTGTTCGGCCATCCACGCGCTCGTGGCGACGAGGCGGTCGAGGTCGACTCCGGTGTCGATGCCGAGGCCCCGCAGCATCCACACGAGGTCTTCGGTGGCGAGGTTGCCGGTGGCGGACCTGGCGTAGGGGCAGCCGCCCAGGCCGCCGGCGGAGGCGTCGATCGTCGTGACGCCGTGTTCCAGGGCGGCGTAGGTGTTGGCGAGGGCCTGGCCGTAGGTGTCGTGGAAGTGGACGCCGACGACGTCCGTCGGCACGCCCTCCCCGTTGAGCGCGGAGAGGAGTTCCCGCACATGGCCGGGCGTGGCGACCCCGATCGTGTCGCCGAGGCTGAGCTCGTCGCAGCCCATGTCCCGCAGCGCCCCGCACACCCGGACCACCTGCCGGAGCGGGACCGCGCCCTCCCAGGGGTCGCCGAAGCACATGGAGACATAGCCGCGGACGTGCAGGCCCTCGTCCTTGGCCCGGGCCACGACCGGCTCGAACACCGCCAGCGACTCGTCCAGCGTGCGGTTGAGGTTGGCCTTGGCGAAGGACTCGGTGGCGCTGGCGAAGACGGCGACCCGCCGGGCGCCGAGCGCCAGGGCACGGTCCAGGCCGCGGGCATTGGGGACCAGCACGGGCAGATGCACGCCCTCCAGGCCGCTGACGAGCGGGAACAGCTGCTCGGCGTCGGCGAGTTGGGGCACCCACTTGGGGTGGACGAAGCTGGTGGCCTCGATGGTCGTCAGCCCCGCGTCGGCGAGCCGACGGACGAACTCCGCCTTGATCCCGGTCGGCACGGTCGACTTCTCGTTCTGCAGGCCGTCGCGCGCGCCGACCTCGTGGATCCGCACGCGGGTGGGCAGGTTCGGTGCCGGCACCGTCATCGGCAGCGTCATCGCTCCTCCTCCACCGGCTCGATGACCGCGAGCACCTGGTCCATGGCGACCGTGGCGCCCGGCGACACGTCCAGTTCGGCGACCGTCCCGGCGTGCGGCGCGGAGATGACGTGCTCCATCTTCATCGCCTCCACCACCAAAAGGCTCTGACCCGCGGTCACCTCGTCACCGACCGCCACCTTCACGACCGTCACCGTGCCGGGCATGGGCGCGGTCAGCGAGTCGGCGCCCGCGCGCGCGGCGCCGGTCAGGGACGCGGCCACCGGGTCGTGGTCGCGTACGTGCCACGCATCGCCGTCGCGGCCGAGCCAGTCGCCGGCCCGGTGGAAGGTGTGGCGGACGCCGTCCAGCAGGACGGACACCTGGTCCGGGGTGACGGTGTGCGTGCCGCGCGGGACGTACGCGACCGGCTCCTGCACCCGCAACGGGAAGACGACCGGCTTCGCGACGCCGCCCAGCCGCCAACCGCTGGGCACCGAGAACGGGTCCGTCCAGCCGTCGCCCCTCGGCCGCAGCGCCTCCAGCCGTACGGCCGCCGCCGCCTCGTAGACCTCGTCGGGCACGTCCGCGGAGACCAGGCCGGACGCCTCGCGCTCCACCAGGCCCGTGTCCAGCTCGCCCGCCACGACCGCCGGATGGGCGAGCAGCCGCCGCAGGAACCCCGCGTTCGTCTGCACGCCCAGCGTGACCGTCTCCGCGAGCGCAGCCCGGAGCTTGCGGATCGCCGTCTCCCGGTCCGGACCGTACGCGATCACCTTGGACAGCATCGGGTCGTACAGGCTGCCGACCTCCGTGCCCGGGCTGAGCCCGGAGTCGGTGCGGATGCCGTCGCCCTGGGGTTCGCGCAGCCGCAGTACCGTGCCCCCGGACGGCAGGAACCCGCGCGCCGGGTCCTCGGCACACACGCGCGCCTCGATCGCGTGGCCGGTGAGCGTGATGTCGGACTGGGCGAAGGGCAGCCGCTCGCCCGCCGCGACGCGCACCTGCCACTCCACCAGGTCGAGGCCGGTGATCAGCTCGGTGACCGGGTGCTCCACCTGGAGGCGGGTGTTCATCTCCATGAAGTAGTACGACGACGGGTCGCCGCCGGGGACGATGAACTCGACCGTGCCCGCGCCCCGGTAGCCGCAGGACCGTGCCGCCTGGACCGCGGCCTCGCCCATCGACGCGCGCGTGCTCTCGTCCAGCAGGACGGACGGCGCCTCCTCGATGATCTTCTGGTGGCGGCGCTGGAGGGAGCACTCGCGCTCGCCGAGGTGGACGACATGGCCGTGGCCGTCGGCCAGGACCTGGATCTCGATGTGCCGGGGGCGGTCGATCCACCGCTCGACGAGGAGGGTGTCGTCGCCGAAGGAGGCACGGGCCTCCCGGCGGGCGGCGGCGATCTCGTCCGTCAGCTTCTCCGGCTCCCGCACCAGCCGCATACCCTTGCCGCCACCGCCGGCGGAGGGCTTCAGCAGCACGGGCATGCCGATCTGCCGCGCCGCGTCCGCCAGTTCGGCGTCCGTCAGTCCGCTGCCGCTGGACCCGGGCACGACCGGCACCCCGGCCGCCTTCACCGTCTCCTTGGCGCGGATCTTGTCGCCCATCAGGGAGATCGCGTCGGCGGGCGGTCCGATGAAGACGAGCCCGGCGTCGGCGCACGCGCGCGCGAAGTCGGCGTTCTCCGCGAGGAAGCCGTAGCCGGGGTGCACCGCCTGCGCCCCGGTCCGCGCCGCCGCCTCCAGCAACCGCTCCACGGACAGATAGCTCTCGGCGGCCGGCGCCGGACCGATCCGTACCGCCGTGTCGGCCTCCCGCACATGCCGTGCGTCGGCGTCCGCGTCGGAGAAGACGGCCACCGAGCGGATGCCCAGCGAGCGGAGCGTACGGACGACCCGTACGGCGATCTCGCCGCGGTTGGCCACCAGCACTGTGTCGAACATGGGTTCCGTCCCCCTCACATCCGGAAGACGCCGAACTGGGGCTCACCCAGGGGCGCGTTGGCACAGGCGGTCAGGGCGAGGCCCAGCACCTGACGGGTCTCCAAGGGGTCGATGACCCCGTCGTCCCAGAGCCGGGCCGTGGCGTAGTAGGCGTTGCCCTGGCGCTCGTACTGCTCCCGGATCGGTGCCTTGAAGGCGTCCTCCTCCTCGGCCGGCCAGGACTCGCCGCGCGCCTCCAACTGGTCCCGCTTGACGGTCGCGAGGACGGAGGCGGCCTGCTCGCCGCCCATGACGGAGATCTTGGCGCCCGGCCACATCCACAGGAAGCGGGGCGAGTACGCCCGCCCGCACATGGAGTAGTTCCCCGCGCCGTACGACCCGCCGACCACGACCGTCAGCTTCGGCACGCGCGTGCAGGCCACCGCGGTGACCATCTTGGCGCCGTGCTTGGCGATGCCACCGGCCTCGTAGTCCTTGCCGACCATGAACCCGGAGATGTTCTGCAGGAAGACCAGCGGGATCCCGCGCTGGTCGCACAGCTCGATGAAGTGGGCGCCCTTCTGGGCGGACTCGGAGAACAGGATGCCGTTGTTGGCGACGATGCCGACCGGGTGGCCGTGGATCCGGGCGAAGCCGGTGACCAGGGTCTGGCCGAACTCGGACTTGAACTCCGCGAAACGGGAGCCGTCGACCACGCGCGCGATGATCTCGCGGACGTCGTAGGGGGTGCGGGAGTCGACGGGGACGGCGCCGTACAGGCCGTAGGGGTCGACCTTCGGTTCCGCGGCGGGCGTGACCTCCCAGGGAAGGGCTGCGCGCGCGGGGAGGGTGGCGACGATGTTCCGCACGATCTGCAGCGCGTGCGCGTCGTCCTCGGCGAGATGGTCGGTCACGCCGGACACCCGGGAGTGGACCTCACCGCCGCCCAGCTCCTCCGCGGTGACGACCTCTCCGGTGGCGGCCTTCACGAGCGGGGGGCCGCCGAGGAAGATCGTGCCCTGGCCGCGGACGATGACGGCCTCGTCGCTCATGGCGGGGACGTACGCGCCGCCCGCGGTGCAGGACCCGAGCACGGCGGCGATCTGCGGGATCCCGGCGCCCGACATGCGGGCCTGGTTGTAGAAGATCCGCCCGAAGTGCTCGCGGTCGGGGAACACCTCGTCCTGCATCGGCAGGAAGGCGCCCCCGGAGTCGACCAGGTACAGACACGGCAGCCGGTTCTCCAGAGCCACCTCCTGCGCGCGCAGGTGCTTCTTCACGGTCATCGGGTAGTACGTGCCGCCCTTGACCGTGGCGTCGTTGGCGACGATCACGCACTCGCGCCCGCTGACGCGTCCGATCCCGGCGATGACGCCGGCGGCCGGGGCCTGGCCGTCGTACATGCCGTCGGCGGCGAGGGGAGCGAGCTCCAGGAAGGGTGAACCGGGGTCGAGGAGGGTGTCGACCCGGTCCCTGGGCAGCAGCTTCCCGCGCGCGGTGTGCCGGGCGCGCGCCTTCTCGCCGCCTCCCAGCCGGGCGGCGGCGAGCTTGCCGCGCAGCTCCTCCACCAGTGCCCGATGGGCCTCCTCGTTGGCCCGCCAGGCCTGAGACGCGGGATCGGCCGCGCTCGCAAGCTCCGGTGCCTCGTGCATCCTGCGGTCCCCTCACCCAGTGATCGACCGTTAATGAGCGTTAACCATTTCCATCAGGTTAACGACCGCTAACCTCCCTGTCTAGAATTGCTTCCATGGCCACCAGAACCGATGCCCCGACCCGCCGCGAACAGATCCTCAAGGAGGCCGCGCGGCTGTTCGCCGAGCGCGGTTTCCACGGCGTCGGTGTCGACGAGATAGGCGCCGCCGTGGGCATCAGCGGGCCCGGCCTCTACCGGCATTTCGCCGGCAAGGACGCCATGCTCGCCGAGCTGCTCGTCGGCATCAGCGGCCAGCTGCTGACGGGCGCGAAGCGGCGTCTCGCGGAGGCCGACGGGGTGCCGCCCGAGGCGGTACTCGACTCCCTCATCGAGGGCCACATCGACTTCGCCCTCGACGACCGGCCTCTGATCACCCTGCACGACCGCGAGCTGGACCGCCTGCGCGACAGCGACCGCAAGCTCGTGCGGCAGCTCCAGCGGCAGTACGTCGAGCTGTGGGTGGAGGTGGTGCGCGAGGTGTACCCGGACCTGACGGAGCCGACGGCCCGCTCGGCGGTGCACTCGGTGTTCGGCCTGCTGAACTCCACGCCCCACCTGGGGCGCCCGGGGTCGCTGCCGGGGCGGGGGGTCACGGCGGAGTTGCTGCACCGGATGGCTCGGGGGGCGTTCGGGGCGGCGGGGGGCTGACCGGCACCATCGAAGTGCATTCCGACCCGTGTAAAGGGCGCTACACGCGCAAGGACGCCTACATCTACGGCGACGCGGTGCCGTTCGGCCCGTGGACCATCGCGACATCCGAGTTTCGCCGCTACGGCAGACCAGGAGAGTGACGAGCGTTACGGCCGTTCCACCCTGGACGCCGCTCGCTACCCGCCGGTACGGTTGAGTGAGCAAGCGCTTAGACATGTACCGGTGGAGGTGGACGGCGTGCGCCGTACGGTGTTCAACGAGGATCACGAGGCGTTCCGGGAGACCATCCGGGCCTTCATCGAGGCCGAGGTGGTCCCGGTCTACGACGAGTGGTTCGCGGCCGGCCAGGCGCCCCGCGACTTCTACTACAAGCTCGCCGAGCTCGGCGTCTTCGGCATCCGCGTCGACGAGGAGTACGGCGGCGCCGGCATCGACTCGTACAAGTTCGAAGCGATCATGTACGAGGAGACCGCCCGCGCGGGTGTGCAGTTCGGCGGCTCCGGCGTGCACGTGCTGCTCGGTCTGCCGTACATCAAGATGCTCGCCACCGACGAGCAGAAGAAGCGGTTCCTGCCGAAGTTCGTCTCCGGTGAGGAGATGTGGGCGCTGGCGATGACCGAGCCGGGCACCGGCTCCGACCTCGCGGGCATGAAGACCACCGCCAAGCTCTCCGAGGACGGCACGCACTACGTCCTCAACGGCGCCAAGACCTTCATCACCGGCGGCGTGCACGCCGACCGCGTGATCGTCTGCGCCCGTACCTCCGCCCCGACGGCCGAGGACCGCCGCCACGGCATCTCCCTGTTCGCCGTGGACACCAAGTCCGAGGGCTACTCCGTCGGCCGCAAGCTCGACAAGCTCGGCCTGAAGACCTCCGACACCGCCGAGCTGGCGTTCGTCGACGTCAAGGTCCCTGTCGAGGACCTGCTCGGCGAGGAGAACAAGGGCTTCTCCTACCTCGGCCACAACCTGGCCTCCGAGCGCTGGGGCATCGCCTTCGGTGCCTACGCCCAGGCCAAGGCCGCCGTGCGGTTCGCCAAGCAGTACGTCCAGGAGCGCACCGTCTTCGGCAAGCCGGTCGCCCACTTCCAGAACACCAAGTTCGAGCTGGCCGCCTGCCAGGCCGAGGTCGACGCGGCGGAGGCCGTCGCCGACCGCGCGCTGGAGGCCCTGGACGCCGGTGAGCTGACCCCGGCCGAGGCGGCCTCCGCCAAGCTGTTCTGCACCGAGGTCGCGCACCGCGTGATCGACCGCTGCCTCCAGCTGCACGGTGGCTACGGCTTCATGAACGAGTACCCGATCGCCCGCCTGTACGCCGACAACCGCGTCAACCGCAT
Organism: Streptomyces sp. NPDC006385; assembly: GCF_040612485.1. NCBI lineage: Bacteria > Bacillati > Actinomycetota > Actinomycetes > Kitasatosporales > Streptomycetaceae > Streptomyces > Streptomyces sp. NPDC006385. The sequence goes on along the minus strand of NZ_JBEXQG010000007.1, from coordinate 191,507 downwards.
CTACGGCGGCACCAGCGAGATCATGAAGACGATCATCGCGAAGGACATGGGTCTGTAAGGCTCCGCGTCACCGGCCAACCGCACCGGCCACCGCACCACGTCACCGGCCCACAGAAAAGGTGCCATGAACCAGGCACTAGAGGATCTCCTCGATCTGCTCGACCTGGAGCAGATCGAGGAGAACATCTTCCGCGGCCAGTCCCGGTCCGCCGTCGTCCCGCGGGTCTTCGGCGGCCAGGTCGCGGCCCAGGCGCTCGTCGCCGCCGGGCGCACGGTCCCCGAGGACCGGCACGCCCACTCCCTCCACGCCTACTTCCTGCGCATGGGGGACCCGGGCGCGCCGATCGTCTACAACGTCGACCGCATGCGCGACGGCCGCTCCTTCACCACGCGCCGCGTCGTCGCGGTCCAGCACGGCAAGCCGATCTTCGCCCTGTCGGCGTCCTTCCAGACGTACGAGGAGGGGCTGGACCACCAGATTCCGATGCCGCCGGCGCCCGACCCGGCGACGCTCCCCACCTCCGAGGAGCGTCTGCGCGGGTACGGCCACCTTGACCCGGCGGTCGTCGAGAGGTTCCTGGAGGCACGTCAGGCGGTCGACCTGCGCTATGTCGACGAGCCGCCGTACGGCAGGTTCGGCGAGCCCCGCGAACCGCACTCCCAGGTCTGGTTCCGCACCAACGGCAAGCTCGCCGACGACCCCCTGCTGCACGTGGTGCTCGCCACGTACGTCTCCGACATGACCCTCCTCGACTCGGTCCTGCTGGCGCACGGCCGGGGCGGCTGGGCCGTCGGCGACGTGGTCGGCGCCTCGCTGGACCACGCGATGTGGTTCCACCGGCCGTTCCGGGCGGACGAGTGGCTGCTGTACGACCAGGAGTCGCCGTCGGCGCACGGCGGGCGTGGGCTCGGGCAGGCCCGGATCTACACGCAGGACGGGCGGCTCGCGGTGTCGGTGATCCAGGAGGGCGTGGTCCGGGTCCCGCGGTGACGGCTCGTCGTCGGTCGGATCGCTGTCCGGGGGCGGCGGGGGTGGCACGTCGTTCGTCGGATCGCTGTCGGGGGCCGCGGTGACGGCTGGCCGTTCGACCACCCGTCCCGGCCCGGCGTCGACGGCTCACCGTCCGCCCGACTGCCCCCCGCTTTCCGCGGTGACCGTCGGCCGCTCGGTCGGCCGGTTGCCGCCGCGGCGTCGGCCGCTGCCCGACCGGAACACCCGCAGGGCCAGGAACCCGACGACGACCAGGGCCACGAGTCCCAGGATGACCTTGGAGTACAGCCCCACCAGGTCGGTGACCTCGTGCCAGCGCGCTCCGAGGGCGTAGCCGGCGGAGATGAAGGCGGTGTTCCAGATGAGACTGCCCACCGCGGTCAGGGTGAGGAACACCGGCAGCCGCATGCGTTCGACGCCGGCCGGGATCGATATCAGGCTGCGGAAGATGGGCACGAAGCGGCCGAAGAAGACCGCCTTGGTGCCGTGCCGGAGGAACCACGCCTCCGTCCGCTCCACGTCCGCGACCTTCACCAGCGGCAGCCGGGCCGCCACCGCCATCAGCCGTTCGCGGCCGAAGACCGCCCCCAGCAGGTAGAGGGCCAGCGCGCCCACCACCGAACCCGCCGTCGTCCAGGCGACGGCGGCGACGACGTCCATCCGGCCCTGGCTCGCGGTGAACCCCGCCAGCGGCAGGATCACCTCGCTCGGCAGCGGCGGGAACAGGTTCTCCAGGGCGATGGCCAGTCCGGCCCCCGGGCCGCCCAGCTTTTCCATGAGGTCGGCGGCCCAGCCGGCGACTCCGCCGACGGGTGCGTCGGACACAGCAGCGATGATCATGCGCTTACTTTACGAACGCTTGACTAAAGGCGCGATGAGGAAGGCCACACTCCACCTAGGACAGCCCCGCCTCCGCGAGCAGGTACGCCGTCATCGGGTTGTAGTACCGGGGGCTCACCACATGGTCGTCCAGCGGCACCACCACCTGCACCGTCCCCTCCGCCTCCGCGAGGAACAGCGCCGGGTCGTTGCAGTCCGCGTAGCCGACCGAGTCGACGCCGTGCTGTCCGGCGTAGCCCGCCCAGCCGTGGTCGGCGACCACCAGGTCCGGCAGCGCACGCCCCTCGCGCTCGAGTCCCGTCAGGATGGCCTTCATCGGGTCGCCGGAGTGGGTGTGCCACAGGGTGGCGCCGTGTTCGAGGACCGCCACGTCGGCGAACTGCATGACGTAGCCCTCCTCCGTCTGGAGGCCCTCCGGGATCACGACGATCTCGCAGCCCGCCGTGCGCAGGGCGGCGGCGGTGGCGCGGTGGACGTCCAGCAGGCCGCCCGGGTGGCCGGTGGCGAACAGGACGCGCTGCCCGCCGTCCGCCGCCTTGCGCAGGCGGGCCGCCATCCGCTCCAGCGCGGCCACGGTCAACTCGGGGTCGATGGTGTCCTGACCGTGGCGGTGCTCCGCGTCGTCGTTCACGCCGACACGCTCCGCCATCACCGCGAGCACGTCCTGCTCGTCGGTCCAGCGGTCGCCGAGCTCCAGGCCGAGCCAGTAGTGGCGGTTGCCGTTCGCCAACTGGCGGTAGTGGGAGAGGTTGTTCTCGCGGGGCGTCGCGACATCGCCCGCGATACGGGTTCTGACGAGGTGGTCGACGAGCTCGGCGCGGCTGGGTGTCCCGGGTATCGGCATGGTTCCCATTGTGAGGCAGACAACTGCGGGAACGTCCGGGTCCGGCGCGCGTGCGACGCGGGTCACTGTACGGGCCGGCGTTCGCCGTGCCGCAGCGCGAACCACAGCTCCATGCGTACGTCCGGGTCGTCCAGGTCGGTGTCCAGCAGCGCCGCGCACCGGGCGATCCGCTGGCGGACGGTGTTGCGGTGGACGGACAGGGCCACCGCCGTGCGGTCCCAACTGCCGTGCAGGGAGAGCCAGGTGCGCAGGGTCTCGGTGAGCGGGGCCGTGAGCGGCGCGAGGAGGGTGCGGGCGTGGGTCTCCGCCTCGCCCGGGGAGAGCAGGTCCGTCAGGGCCGGGCGGTGGCTGCCGTGCCGGACCAGGGGGGTGCGGGTGGCCCTCGCCCGGGACAGCGCCCGGGCCGCCTGGGTGTCGGCCGCCGGCCAGTCCCGGGGCTCCGCGGGGGCGCTGACGCCCAGGGTCCAGCCGGACTGCGGGGCCGGTTCACGGTCCGCCGGGACGAGGACGCGTACGACGTCCGGCGCGAGGTCGACCAGCGGGGAGCCCAGGGTCGCGCCCAGCGCCGCGGCCGCCACCGGATCGCAGGGCCGGGCGTCGGGGCGGGCGTGGACCACGAGCCGGCGGTCGCCGCCGAGGAGCGGGGCCACCGTCTCCGGCTCGGCCCCCAGCAACAGCCGCACGAGCGCCGAGGACCGGGCCGCACCGGAGCCGCTCTGCTGCTCGCCGGTGAGGAGGGACAGGAGCACGGCGGCGACGGAGGCGATCGTGTGGTCACCGGGCTCACGACGCGGGATGGCGACCCCGAGCACGAAGCCCTGGCGAGCGCCGAGGGCGTAGGCGGCGAGGTGGATGCCGGAGGGGGTGGTGTCGGTGGCGGACGCGGGGGCGGGCCTGGGTCCGGCGGTGGCGGTCGGGTGGGTGGTGGCACGGTGGGGGTGGTCGGTGGCGGTGGAGACGGCGGGAGCCGGGCCGATGGTCGGGCGGGAGCGGTCGGCCTCCGTCGGACGGCCTGTCGCGGCTTTCGCCGGCCCAGTCGTCGCCGCGGCGGCGGACGCCGCCCCGGTCGTCCCCCCAGCGGACGCCGATCCAGTGGATGCCGCTCCAGTCGTCGCTGTCCCGGCTGTCGTCGTCTCGGTCTTCGCGGCACCAGCCGCCGCTCCACCCGCAGCCGCCCCATCTGCCGCCGCTCCACCCGCAGCCGCCCCATCCGCCGCCGCTGCCTCCCCCTCCCTCGCCGAGTCGCCGCTTCTCAGATCCACACGCCCCGGCCGTACCACCTCCGCCAGCTCGCGCAGCGCCCCCCGTACCTCGCCCGCGGGGCCTCGCCCCGCCTCCCCGATCACCGCCCCCTCCGGTCCGTAGAGCACCGCCCGGCCGCCGACCCGCTGGGCCAGTTGCCGCAGGACCGCGTGGACGGGATCGGGGCGTGCGGCGGCCGCCGCCAGGCTCTGCTGGGCCTCCGTCACGCGGCGGAGTTCGGCGAGGCGGGCCCGGGCCATCAGTTGCCAGACCGCGCGGGCGACGCCCGAGAAGGTCGTCCGGGGCGGGACCTCCAGCAAAGGCAGCTCGTACGCCTCGCAGGCCGCGACCAGGGCGTGCGGCACCGTGTCGTGGACGGGGGCGAGGCCAAAACCGAGCGCCGCACCGCCCGCCGCCACGATCCTCGACACGTAGTCGTCGAAGTAGGTCCCGGAACCCGCCGCCTCGGGGATGTGCACCCCGGCCGTCAGCAGCAGCTCGCCGCCCAGCAGATACGGGTACGGATCGGCCATCTCCGAGGTGTGCGCCCAGTGGATCACCGTGTCCGCGTCCGTCGGTCCGGCGATCTGGCGCAGGCCCAGGTCCTCGCGGGCCAGGAGGGCCGAGAGCGGGACCGGTGGGGTGGGGGGAACAGTGGGTTCCGGCATGGACGTTTCCTATAGTCGGGCGCTCTCCGATGGATGAAACGTACACTCCCGGGGCACCTGCCGAGCCATCTAGGGTCAGTTCCGGACCACCGGAGCCATCGGCTGAGGAACCGCACACACACCCGATGACGCGCAGGAAAGAAGGCACCACCATGACCGGCAACGAGACGCCCCGCGGCCCCGTCGACTCCTCCCGCATCCCGCGGTACGCCGGCCCCGCCACCTTCGCCCGGCTGCCCCGCCTCGACGAGGTCGGCCGCGCCGACGTCGCCGTGGTCGGTGTGCCGTTCGACTCGGGGGTCTCGTACCGGCCGGGCGCCCGCTTCGGCGGCAACGCGATCCGCGAGGCGTCCCGGCTGCTGCGCCCGTACAACCCGGCGCAGGACGCCTCCCCCTTCGCCCTCGCGCAGGTCGCCGACGGCGGTGACATCGCCGTGAACCCGTTCGACATCAACGAGGCCGTCGAGACGGTCGAGGCCGCCGCCGACGAGCTGCTCGGCACCGGCGCCCGCCTGATGACCCTGGGCGGCGACCACACCATCGCCCTGCCGCTGCTGCGCTCGGTCGCCAAGAAGCACGGCCCGGTCGCCCTGCTCCACTTCGACGCCCACCTCGACACCTGGGACACCTACTTCGGCGCCGAGTACACCCACGGCACGCCCTTCCGGCGCGCGGTCGAGGAGGGCATCCTCGACACCTCCGCCCTGTCCCACGTCGGTACGCGCGGCCCGCTGTACGGCAAGCAGGACCTCACCGACGACGAGAAGATGGGCTTCGGCATCGTCACCTCGGCGGACGTCTACCGACGCGGCGCCGACGAGGTCGCCGACCAGCTCCGCCAGCGCATCGGCGACCGCCCGCTGTACATCTCCATCGACATCGACTGCCTCGACCCGGCGCACGCCCCCGGTACCGGCACCCCCGAGGCGGGCGGCATGACCTCCCGCGAGCTGCTGGAGATCCTGCGCGGGCTGGCGTCCTGCCACCTGGTCTCCGCGGACGTCGTCGAGGTGGCGCCCGCGTACGATCACGCGGAGATCACGTCGGTGGCCGCGTCCCACACGGCCTACGAACTGACCACGATCATGTCCCGCCAGATCGCCGAGGCCCGTAAGGAGAACGAGGGCAAGTGACCCACGACCACGACCTGGTGCTCCGCCCGACCGAGGCGCAGATCGCCGCCGCCCTGAACCCTCCGGCCGGCCGCAACGGTGGAGACCTGGTCGTGGAGACGCTGGCCGGGCTCGGCGCGACGACGGTGTTCGGCCTGCCCGGCCAGCACGCGCTGGGCGTGTTCGACGCGCTGCGGCGGTCCGACCTGCGGTACATCGGGCTGCGGGTGGAGAACAACGCCGCCTTCGCGGCGGACGCGTACGGCCGGATCACGGGCGAGGCGGCGCCGCTGCTGCTGTCGACGGGACCGGGCGCGCTGACCTCCCTGGCCGCGCTCCAGGAGGCGGCCGCGGCCTCCGCCCCCGTCCTGGCGATCAGCAGCCAGGTCCCGACAGCCGGACTGGGGGGCGGCAGGCACGGGTATCTGCACGAACTCCCCGACCAGGCGGCCTCCTTCCGGGGCGTGGTGAAGTCCGTCCACACGGTCCGCACCCAGTCCCAGATCCCCTCCGCGATCGAGGCGGCCTGGAAGTCGGCGCTGACCGCCCCGCACGGCCCGGTGTGGGTGGAGATCCCGCAGGACGTGCTGCTCGCGCCGACGGCGATCCCGGTGGTGACGGGCGGTGACGCCTTTCCCGAGGAGCTGCCGCCGCGCCCCGAACTGACCGCGGTGGCCGCCGACCTGCTGTCGAAGGCGACCCGTCCGGCGATCATCGCGGGCGGGGGAGTGGTCCGGGCGGACGCCTCGGGCAAGCTGAGGCAGTTGGCGGAGCGGCTCCGGGCGCCGGTCGTCACGACCCCCGGCGGCAAGGGCGCGTTCCCGTGGACGCACCCCCTGTCCCTCCAGTCCTGGCTGGAGGACCGGCACACCACGGACTTCCTGGAGGACGCCGACGTACTCCTGGTCGTCGGCTCGGGCCTCGGTGAACTCTCCTCGAACTACCACACGTTCAAGCCGCGCGGCCGGGTCATCCAGATCGAGGCCGACCTCGGCAAGCTGGAGTCCAACCACCCGGCGCTCGGCATCCACGCGGACGCCCGACTGGCGTTGCAGGCGCTGCTGGAGACGGTGTCGGCACGTGAGGACGCGTCAGCGGCGGACCGGGTGCGGGAGCTGCTCGCGAAGGTCGCCGACCGCATCGCCGCCCAGGAACTCACCCTGGAGCAGGAGGTGCTGGCGTCCGTGCGCCGTGCCCTCCCCGCCGACTCCCCGTCCTTCTGGGACATGACCATCCTGGCCTACTGGGCCTGGTCGGCCTTCGACGCCAAGGGCCCCAACCACATGCACTCCGCCCAGGGCGCCGGCGGCCTGGGCTACGCCTTCCCGGCGGCGCTGGGCGCGGCGGTCGCGGATCCGACCTGCCCGGTCCTCGCGGTCTCCGGCGACGGCGGCGCCCTGTACTCGATCGCCGAACTGGCGACGGCCCGCCAGTACGACCTGAACGTCACCTGGCTGATCGTCGACGATGGCGGCTACGGCATCCTGCGCGAGTACATGACGGACGCGTTCGGGAAGGCGACGGCGACGGAGCTGACGCGGCCGGACTTCGTGGCGCTGGCCGCGTCCTTCGGCGTCCCCGGGGTCCGTGCGACCCCGGAGACGCTGGAGTCCGACCTGGCGAAGGCGCTGTCCGCGCCGGGGCCCTCGGTGGTGGTACTCCCGGCGGTGCTGCGGATGTTCGCGCCCACGCATCTGACGGGGTGACGCCTCGGCGGTCTAGCCGCGCGTGTCGTCGATGTGGTCGCGGTTGTAACAGGCGTCGTCCAGGGCGGGACCGGTCCACGGTGCGGCTACCGGGACGAGCGCGAGTGCCTGCCTGCACAGGGAGGCGGTGGAGAAGTCCCGGTAACCGGCGATGGTGATGCGGCCCCGCTCGCGGTCGTGGTCGTGTTCGTCGGCGTGGGCCGGACCGGCGAGTACGAAGGCTGCCATGGTGAGCGCGGCGAGCGCGCTGATCTTTTTCATAGCCGGGTCAACGGCGCCGGATCGGCGCAGGTCACTCCGCTGCACAGGTGGTTGGCGAGCGCGCCAGGGGCCGCCGAAGCCCCTGGCGCGGCATCGGCGGCCCGACGGGGACCGCTCGCTTACCAGATCGCCTCGACCCACTCCGGGTGGTCGATGAACGGGTTGCGGTTGCCCTGGTAGTTGTCGTGGATGACCTCGTTGCGGCGCTCCTCGAAGGCGTCCGGCGGGTCCTCGTCGTTCCACTGCTTCAGGACCGACAGGCGGCCGTGGTACGGGACGCTGCCGTTGGTGACGGCGTCGTTGGGCTCCAGGTCGGGCCAGCTGTCCGTGCCCTCGTAGCGGACGGCCATGTACAGGATCATGCGGGCCACGTCGCCCTTGACGGCGTCGCGGGGCTCGAAGGAGTTGGAGTCGGTCAGGCTGCCGCCGGAGTTGGTGAAGCCGCTGCCGCCGTTGTCGAAGTCCTTGTTGCCGCGGATGGAGTTGACCTGGACGTCCTCGGGGCGCAGATGGTGCAGGTCGGTGCCGGGGCCCGCGGAGGTGCCGAAGTCGCCGTGGGACTGCGCCCACACGTGCTCGCGGTTCCAGTTGCCGGTGCTGCCGCCGTTCAGCGACTTGCTGCGGGAGATACCGCTGTACAGCAACTTCACGTTGTTGCTGTTGTTCGGGTCCTGGTCGGTGACCTTCAGGGCGTTCCAGACGGCGGAGTACGAGATCGCCGTCTGGTCGCTGATGATCGTGTGCAGCGAGTCCTTCAGGGCCGTGCCGGTCTTGCCGATCGCGTCGGCGTAGTACGTGTCGTCGTACGCCGTCGTGGTCGCCGCGGCCGGGGTCGCCGTCAGCGCCGGGGTGGTGAGGCCGACCAGGACGGCGGCCGTCGTCAGCGCCACTGACTTCCAGCGGCGGCGTATGCGTGTCGCCAGCATGTGGGGTGTCCCATCTACGCGGGTTGAATGGAGGCGGCACTCGGGAGCGTGACATGGACATGTGGCGGTGTAAATGGACTTCGCGTGTCCATCGGGTGACCGGGACCGGCAAATACCCGCTTTTCCACACGAGTCCGGGCCGGCCGCCGCCGATCCGGACGTCTGCCTGCGCCTTTTGGAGCAAGGACAGGACGGCCGATACGCCGGCCGTGGTCATCGTGCGTACAACCTTTCACGTGAGCTCGTTGGTCAACAGGACATGACTCACGGGACAACGAGCGAGAACTCAACGAGCGGGAACTCAACGAGCGGGAACTCGACGGGCGGGAACTCAACAGGCGCCGCCAGGCGGGCGAGAGCGCTGGTGGCGGTCGGTGTGGGCGCGGGGATCCTCATACCGTCCATCGCCGCCGCCACCCCCGCCGTGGCGGCCGCCGCGCCCACCGTCAGCTGCACGTCCGCCAAGGCGGGCCTCGCCGACAAGTTGAAGAGGGACATCACGGCCGCGCTGGCCAACCGCAAGGGCACCGTCGCGGTCGGACTGTACGACCGTTCCACCAACACCACCTGCGCGCTCAGGGCGTCCAGCGCCTACGACTCCGCCAGTATCGTCAAGGTGACCGTGCTGGCCACGCTGCTGTGGGACGCGAAGAAGCACGACCGGTACCTGACCGACCGTGAGGTGTCCCTGGCCAAAGCCATGATCACCAAGTCGGACAACGCCGCCACCAGCACGCTCTGGAAGCAGCTCGGCATGACGAAGATCAAGGGCTTCCTGGCCGCCGCCGGCATGACCCAGACCAAGCCCGGCGCGAACGGCTACTGGGGCCTGACCCAGATCACCGTCACCGACGAGCAGAAGCTGCTCAAGCTCGTCACGGCCAGGAACGCGGTGCTCAGCGACAACTCCCGCGCCTACATCCTGAAGCTGATGGGCCAGGTCGTCTCCTCGCAGCGCTGGGGCACGCCGTACGGAGTGCCGTCCGGGGTCACCGTGGCCGTCAAGAACGGCTGGCTGCAACGGTCCACGCACGGCTGGCGGGTGCACAGCGTCGGCGCGTTCAAGGGCGGCGGGCACGACTACGTGATCACGGTGCTCACGCACGGCAACAGCACCATGAACTACGGCATCGCCACCATTCAGGGCGTCGCCAAGGTCATCCACAAGGACCTGGCGGCGAGCTGACCCTTCACGCGGCGGCCCACCCCACGTCACCCACCCGACCTACGGTGACCCCCATGCGCCTGAGAACCGTACTAGCGACCGCCACCGCGGGCCTGGCGGCAGCCACCTGCCTGACCGCCGCCGGCCCCGCGAACGCCCACCCCGACGCGCGGGGCGGTCACCACGCCTGTTCCCCCTCCGTCTCCATCGACCGCTTCTCCGACGCGCTCGACAAGACGACGTACGAGGGCACCTTCGTCGGCAACTTCTCCGCGCTCGCCGCGGACCGGGACGGCTCGCTCGTGGCCGTCTCCGACCGCTCCTCCCTCTTCCGCCTGGACGGCAGGACGCTCACGCCCGAGGGGGTCGTGCCGCTCGCCGACGAGAGCGGCGCCGCCCTCGACTCCGAGGGTGTGGTCGTCGACCGGGACGGCACCCGGCTGATCTCCTCCGAGACCGAGCCCTCCGTACGCCGCTACTCCCGTGACGGCAGGATCCTCGACCGCCTGCCGGTGCCGGACGCGCTCAAGGTCGCCCCGGCGGGCCGTGCCGTCTCCAACGGCACCTTCGAGGGGCTGACCCTGCTCCCCGGCGGACGCACCCTGCTGGCGTCGATGGAGTACGCCCTCTCCGGCGACAGCGCCGGCCTCGTCCGCCTCCAGACCTGGCGGAAGACGAAGGGCGGCCACTTCGAGCTCGGCCCGCAGTACGCCTACCGCACCGACACCGGGCTCGGCGTCCCCGAGATCCAGGCGACCCCCGACGGCCGCCTCCTCGTCCTGGAGCGCGGCTTCACCGCCGGCGTCGGCAACACCGTCCGCCTCTACCTGGCCGACCCGCGCCGCGCGACGGACACGAGCGGCATCGAGAACCTCACGGGCCAAGGCGGCGTACGTCTGGTCGGCAAGACGCTCCTCGCCGACCTCGTGAACTGCCCGTCCCTGGGAGCGACCGCCGGGCAGCCCCAGCCGAACCCGCTGCTCGACAACATCGAGGGCATGGCGATCACGGGACGGACGAGCGATCGCCTGCGGGTGCTGCTGGTCAGTGACGACAACCAGAACGCGGTGCAGACCACGCGGTTCTACCACCTGCGGGTGCGCGTCTGACCGTCGCCGACCGTGCACCGACCGTTGCGGAGGGATGAAATCCGCTTCGGTACGCGTTGGTGCCTTCCGGTAGATCAGGTGGAGCAGGTCTGACGGAGGGCACCGACGTGGCAGCGCAGCCGGGATGGGCGCGAAGACTGGCCGGATACGCGTGGCGCCATCCGAAGGACGTGATCCTCGCCCTCGGCTCCTCCCTGGCCGGCATGGCCGTCATGGCGCTCGTCCCGCTGATCACCAAGGTGATCATCGACGATGTGATCGGCGACCACAGCCGGTCCATGGCCGTCTGGGCGGGCCTGCTGATCGCCGCGGCCCTCGCCGTCTACGTCCTCACCTACATCCGCCGCTACTACGGCGGCCGCCTCGCCCTCGACGTCCAGCACGATCTGCGGACCGAGATGTTCGGGACGATCACCCGGCTCGACGGGCGGCGCCAGGACGAGCTGTCCACGGGACAGGTCGTCGGCCGGGCCACCAGCGACCTCCAGCTCATCCAGAGCCTGCTGTTCATGCTCCCGATGACCATCGGGAACCTCCTCCTCTTCCTGATCTCCCTGGTCGTCATGGCGTGGCTGTCGCTGCCGCTCACGCTGGTCGCCCTCGCGGTCGCCCCCGCGCTGTGGTGGATCGCCAAGCACAGCCGGACCAGGCTGCACCCCGCCACCTGGTACGCCCAGGCCCAGGCGGCGGCCGTCGCGGGCGTCGTCGACGGTGCCGTCAGCGGCGTACGCGTGGTGAAGGGGTTCGGGCAGGAGGAGCAGGAGACCGGGAAGCTCAGGGAAGTCAGCCGGCGGCTTTTCGCGGGGCGGCTGCGGACCATCCGGTTCAACTCCAGGTACACCCCGGCGCTCCAGGCCGTCCCGGCGCTCGGCCAGGTCGCCATGCTCGCGCTCGGCGGCTGGCTGGCGGTGCGCGGGCACATCACCCTGGGCACGTTCGTCGCCTTCTCCACCTACCTCGCCCAGCTGGTCGGGCCGGTCCGCATGCTCGCCATGGTCCTCACCGTCGGGCAGCAGGCCCGGGCGGGCACCGAGCGCGTCCTGGAGCTGATCGACACCGAGCCGTCCATCGAGGACGGCACCAAGACGCTCCCGGCCGACGCCCCCGCGACCGTCGAGTTCGACGACGTGTCCTTCGGCTACGACGGCGCCTCCGGCACCACCAGCCCGGTGCTCGACGGGCTCAGCTTCGAGATCCGCCCCGGCGAGACCCTCGCGGTCGTCGGCTCCTCGGGCTCCGGCAAGTCCACGATCTCCCTGCTCCTCCCGCGCTTCTACGACGTCACGCGCGGCGCCGTCCTCGTCGGCGGCCACGACGTCCGCGAGCTGACCCTCGACTCGCTGCGGGCCGCGATCGGGCTGGTGCCCGAGGACTCCTTCCTCTTCTCGGACACCGTGCGCAACAACATCGCCTACGGCCGTCCCGACGCGACCGACGAGGAGATCGAGGCCGCCGCACGCGCCGCGCAGGCGGACCGCTTCATCGCCGAGCTGCCCGACGGCTACGACACCAAGGTCGGCGAGCACGGCCTCACCCTCTCCGGCGGCCAGCGGCAGCGCGTCGCGCTCGCCCGCGCGATCCTCACCGACCCCCGCCTCCTCGTCCTCGACGACGCGACATCGGCGGTGGACGCGCGCGTCGAGCACGAGATCCACGAGGCGCTGAAGCACGTCATGGAGGGCCGCACGACCCTCCTCATCGCCCACCGCCGCTCCACCCTGAACCTCGCGGACCGCATCGCCGTCCTGGACGCCGGCCGCCTCGCCGACATCGGCACCCACGAGGAACTCCAGGAACGCTCCGCCCTCTACCGCCGCCTCCTCACCGACCCCGACGAACTCGGCGGCGTCTCGCCCGGCCACGCCCAGCCCGCCTGCCCCCAGGAGGACACTTCCGTACGTGACGAGCTGGACGCCGAGTTCGACGCCGAGCGCGGGGTGACGCCGAGGCTGTGGACCGGGGACCGCGAGCGCAAGGACCTGGCCCTCTCGGAGTCCCCGGCCACCCCCGAACTCCTCGCCCAGGTCGAGGCGTTGCCCCCGGCGACCGACGCCCCCGACGTCGACGAGGCGCGCGCGGTCCGGCCGGAGGAGTCGTACGGCCTCAAGCGGCTGCTGCGCGGTTTCGGGCTCCCCCTGCTGATCAGCCTCGGCCTCGTCGCCGTGGACGCCGGGATGGGCCTGCTCCTGCCCGTCATGATCCGGCACGGCATCGACGAGGGCGTCACGGCGGCGTCCCTCGGCGCGGTCTGGGCGGCGTCCCTGCTCGCCCTCCTCGCCGTGACCGTCCAGTGGGCGGCCCAGATCGGCGAGACCCGGATGACCGGGCGCACCGGCGAACGCGTCCTGTACTCCCTGCGCCTGAAGATCTTCGCCCAGCTCCAGCGGCTCGGACTCGACTACTACGAGCGGGAGTTGACCGGCCGGATCATGACGCGGATGACCACCGACGTCGACGCGCTGTCGACCTTCCTCCAGACGGGCCTGGTCACCGCCTTCGTCTCGGTCGTCACCTTCTTCGGCATCATGGTCGCCCTGCTGGTGATCGACCTCCAGCTCGCGCTCGTCGTCTTCGCGACCCTGCCGCCGCTGATCATCGCGACGTACTTCTTCCGCCGGGCCAGCGTGAAGGCGTACGAACTCGCCCGTGAACGCGTGTCCGTGGTGAACGCCGACCTCCAGGAGTCGGTGTCCGGGCTGCGCATCGTGCAGGCCTTCCGGCGCGAGCGGGACGGCGGCGCGCGGTTCGCCGAGCGCAGCGACAGCTACCGCAGGGCCCGGATCCGGGGACAGTGGCTGATCTCCATCTACTTCCCCTTCGTGCAGTTCCTCTCGTCGGCCGCCGCGGCGGCGGTGCTGATCGCGGGCGGCGCCCGGATCGAGGCCGCGACGCTGACGACCGGCGCGCTGGTGGCGTACCTGCTCTACATCGACCTGTTCTTCGCCCCGGTCCAGCAGCTCTCCCAGGTCTTCGACGGCTACCAGCAGGCCACGGTCTCGCTCGGCCGCATCCAAGAACTGCTGAGGGAGCCGACGTCGACGCGGGCGGCCGAGGAGCCGCAGGAGGTGCGGTCCCTGCGAGGGGAGGTCGCCTTCGAGGACGTGCACTTCGCGTACGGCGGTGACGAGGAGGCTCTCAGCGGCATCGACCTGCGCATCCCCGCCGGCCAGACGGTCGCCTTCGTCGGCGAGACCGGCGCGGGCAAGTCGACGCTGGTCAAGCTGGTGGCCCGCTTCTACGACCCGACGGGCGGCCGGGTCACGGCCGACGGCACGGATCTGCGCTCCCTGGACCTCACGTCGTACCGCCACCGGCTCGGCGTCGTCCCGCAGGAGGCGTACCTCTTCCAGGGCACCGTCCGCGACGCCATCGCCTACGGCCGCCCCGACGCGACGGACGCCGAGGTCGAGGCCGCGGCGCGCGCGGTCGGCGCCCACGAGATGATCGCGACCCTCGACGGCGGCTACCTCCACGAGGTCGCCGAGCGCGGCCGCAACCTCTCCGCCGGGCAGCGCCAGCTGATCGCGCTGGCCCGCGCCGAGCTGGTCGACCCCGACATCCTGCTCCTCGACGAGGCGACGGCCGCACTGGACCTGGCCACGGAGGCCCAGGTCAACCAGGCGACGGACCGCCTCGCGGGCCGCCGTACCACCCTCGTCGTGGCCCACCGCCTCACCACGGCCGCGCGGGCGGACCGGGTGGTCGTCATGGATCACGGGCGGGTCGCCGAGGACGGCACGCACGACGAACTGCTGGCGCGCGGCGGTCGCTACGCCGAACTGTGGCGGACCTTCCTCGGCCGGTCCGAGCCGGAGGAGCCGGTCGCCGCGTCCCGATAGAGGTGTCCTCGTGACGGCCGTGCAACCATCCGGCATACGCCGTGCGTCCGTACACCAGTACGCTCATTGCCGGTGTACGGGGAGGACAACAGTGGACAGAGGTGCGATACGTCGGCGACTGGCGGTCGGTCTGGCGTTGCTGACCGCGGCCGGACTGCTCGCGGTCGCGGCCCCGACCCAGGCGCAGGCCGCCCCCTCGCGTTGCGAAGGGCGCAAGGTCAAGACGTACCCGTTCTCCACCGGCACGCTCTACGTCTACAAGAAGCGCGGCTACGTCTGTGCCGTCACGGTCCCCAAGAACCCGGGCCGCCAGCAGAAGATGAGGGTCAGCGTGCAGGCGTACCGGGCCAACCCGGTCACCGACGAGGGCCTGTACAGCTACCGGGCGGGCCCGGTCACGGTGCACGCCGGGCACCGGTGCGTGTGGGTGAAGGGCAAGGTGGGGCGGGGGTCGGTGAGCAAGGGGTGGATCCTGTGCTGACCGGTGCGGCGGACGGCGCTCACACCCGCCGCGCGCACCCCACCGCCTTCTCGCCTCCCAGCCGGACGTACAGGGCCGTCGACCGCGGGCACTGCGCTCGCCTGTCCACGGCCTTGGTCACCTCGTACTGCGGCTGCTGCTCGCCCGTGCCGTCGCACGGCGTCTCGCGGACCCGGCCGTCGCCGGAGCCGTAGACGCAGTCACCGACGATCGTGCGGGGGCCGCCTCCGCCGCCGGGGTCGCCGGGGTGGGGCGGGGTCAGGTTCCGCATACAGGCGTAGCCCTGGGGGACGGCGCCGTCGCCGTCCTCGTCGGAGGTCCGGCTCTGTGCGCTGATGTGCAGGACGAAGTCCGTGGTGCCGGGACACGGCGGACCGTCGCCCACCTTGCCGTCATGGCGGGCCACGACCCGCGCGGCCGCCCGCTCGCCGGCGCAGGGCACCTCGGTGAAGCTCGTCGTCCCGAAGGAACTGCACTCGTCGACGCCGAGGAACACCGCGCCGTTCCCGCTCCCGTCCCTGCTGTCGCTCGTGCTCGCGCTCTCGCCTTCTCCGAGCCGGCCGTCCTCCGCCGCCGCTCCCGACGGACTCTGGCACCCCGTCAGCAAGGCGGCCAGCAGCGCCAGCAACGCCCCCACCGCCCCCACGGATCTGCTCCCGCGCATCGCACTCCCCCCGGGTACCCCGGTCCAGCGTGGCCCGCCGCAGCGGGTGCACGCCAGACATGCGGGGTGCTTTGCGTACGTTGGGGGTGAGTGCGGTCGGTATATGGCGTACGGGCGGTACGCCCACGGTGATACCGCGTGTTAGCTGCCGCGCCCGTACGACAACCCGTGGCCGACCGGATACAGCACCCGCGTCGGATCGTCCGCCCGCTGCACCGGAACCGGCAGCCTGCCGCGCGGTGCCACCCGGCCGGCGATCACCCGCGCGGCCGCCCGCAGTTCGACGTCGGTCCAGGAGTAGGACGCCAAAAAGGCGGGGACGGCGGGCAGTTGGGCCACGTCGTACGGGTTGCGGATCGCGACCGCGACCACCGGCCTGCCGGTCGCGAGGAGTTGCTCGACCAGCGCCTTCTGCGCGCTGCCCGCCGTGACGTTGTACGTCCCGACCACCACCGCGTCCGCCTCCCGCGCCGCCGCGACGGCCCTGGCGATCGTGGTGGCCGAGGGCGCCGTCCCCGTCGACAGGGCGGTGGCCGTGAACCCCAGCTCGGTCAGGGCGGCGGCGAGGACGCCGGTCGGCGGGCCCGTCGTGCCGGACGGGGAGGCCGGGTCGGCGCCGACGACCAGGACCTTGGGGTGGGTGCGGCGGGAGAGCGGCAGCAGCGGACCGTCGTTGACGAGCAGGGTCGTCGTGCGGTCGGCGACGCGGTCGGCGGTCCTGAGGTGGGAGGCGGTGCCGACGTTCCGGTCGACCCCGCCCTGGCTGACGTACGGCTCGTCGAACAGCCGCAGCTTCGCCTTCAGCCGCAGGATCCGCAGGATCGACTCGTCGAGCCGCGCCTCGGTCAACTCGCCGTCCCGGACGGCCTTCAGGACGGCGTTCCACGCGATGTCGAGGGAGGGCGGGTTGAGGAGCTGGTCCACGCCCGCCTTGAGCGCGAGGACGGGGACGCGGTCGTCGCCGTACTTCGTCCGGACGCCCTCCATCCCGAGGGAGTCGGTGACCACCACGCCGTCGTAGCCCAGTTCCTCGCGCAGGATGCCGGTGAGGATCGGGTGGGAGAGGGTGGCCGGGTCGCCGGAGTCGTCGAGGGCCGGGACCATGATGTGCGCGGTCATGATCGAGTCGATGCCGGCGCGGACGGCGGCCCGGAAGGGCGGCGCGTCCAGGGTCTCCCACTGCTCACGGGTGTGGGTGATGACCGGGAAGCCGTAGTGGCTGTCGACGGCCGTGTCCCCGTGCCCGGGGAAGTGCTTGGCGGTGGCCGCGACCTGCAGCGCGCGCTGGTATCCGGCCACCTCGGCGGCGACCATGCCCGCCACCGCGTCGGGTTCGGCGCCGAAGGAGCGGACGCCGATGACCGGGTTGGCCGGGTTGACGTTCACGTCGGCGACGGGGGAGTAGTTCTGCCGGATGCCGAGCGCTTTGAGTTCCTGCCCGGCGATACGGCCGAGGGTGCGGGCGTCGGTGCGTGAGCCGCCGGCGCCGATGGCCATGGCGCCCGGGAAGAGGGTGGCGGGCTTGCCGACGCGGCAGACGATGCCGTGCTCCTGGTCGGTGGAGATCAGGACGGGCAGGCCGCGGGGCTGGGCGAGGGACGCCTTCTGGATGCCGTTCGACAGGTCGGCGATCTGGTGGGGGTCGCGGGTGTTGTGCGCCCAGGTGAAGTAGATGATGCCGCCCACGCGGTACCGGGCGACCAGTTCGGCGGCCGTGCGGACGCCGATCTCCTTGAGGTTGGCGTCGATGTCGACCTGGTCGGGGGCGGTCGCGGAGTGGCCGTAGACCCGCATGACGAACAGCTGGCCGACCTTCTCCGGCAGCGTCATCCGGGCGGTGAGGGCGCGCAGCTTCCTGTCGTCCGGGGTGGGGACGCCGGCGTGGGCGGTGCCGCCGACGGCCAGTGCGGTGGTGAGGCCGGCGGTGGCCGCGAGGACCGTACGTCTCGAAGGTGGTGCGGTGTTCCCCGTGCTTCCCGTGCTGGTGTCGGGCACGTGCGCTCCTTCCGGAGGTGGTGCGCTGAAGGAAACTTCCGAGAAGTCAGCAATAACCGGGAAGTTTCTGCCAGTCAAGGGAACGGGCCGCAACCGAAGAGGGGCCGCCATCGGCGCAGTTGGAGGGGGGCGCGCCGATGACGGCGTGCTGCCGGCCGTGGTACGGCGGAGAGGGTGGTCAGCTATCGCAGCCAGCAGCGAGGCCGACACCGCACCACGGTGACTCTCCGGCAGCTCGCGGATTGGACGAGCAGGGGTGGGGCTGGGTTCCCCGGGATGGCCGGAATCCGCGAAGTCGGTGCACGGGAGGGCGAAGTGACGCGTGGGCGACGAGCGGGGGTCCGGTGCCGGTCCATCCCATGGACGCCACGGCAGCGGGGCTCTGAGGAGTTCGGGGCGCCGCGCGCGCGGTTGTGACGGGCGGGGCGGTGGGAAGGTCCGCGGACCCCGACGTCAGACCTTCCGGATCCGGTCGGCGATCTCCGGCCTCGCCGCGAACCCGGCCGCCTTGTACGTCGCGACGCCGCCGACGTTGGAGCTCGGCGTGCACACGCGCACGCTCGACGAGCCCGTCTCCCGCAGTGCGGCTGCCCCGGCGAGGGTGATCGCCCGGCCGTAGCCGCGGCCGCGGTGGTCCGCGTGGACGCCCATCGGCTCGACCAGTCCCGGCTTCCCCGGGCCGGCCGACCAGACCGTCACCACCGCCGCCGGGTTGCCCTGGTCGTCGTAAGCACCCAGGCATCGGGCGTCGGCGTAGAAGGGTCCCGCGGACATCTCGTGCCGGTACTCGCGCGTGGGTTTCGTGGTGTCGAACGCGGACCGCAGGACGTCGGCGAAGTCCTGTGCCTGCTCCAGGCCGATCGCCTCGATCCGCACGCCGGGGTCCTCCACCGGTTCGGCGAGGTCGCGGAAGAGGGGCGTCCACGGCTCGTCGACACCCCAGCCCTCCTTGGTCAACAGGTCGTGGAGCAGGAGGCCCTGCGGCGCCTCGACGGACACCGCTCCTTCCGGCAGCACGCCGCGCTCAGGCAGCGAGAAGTCCTCGACGAGCCGCCGCGCCAAGTCCTCGTCCTGGAAAGCGTCGGGAGCGGCCGTCATCCGCACCAGCGTCGGCGAATCCAGCATCCCGACAGCGAGGATCCGTCCGTTCCGGCTCCAGGTCCGGACCGCCGCGGCCGTCTCGGCCGTTCCGAACCGGTAGTTCCAGCCGATGTCCCCGGGATGCAACTGCATCGGCGCTTCGTCGTGCTGCCACTCCCACAGCGCCGCGACAGCCTCGCGCACCTCGTCGGCCGTCGGCGTACTCAGCACCATCGTCATAGCCGGGATCTGACACCCCGTCTCGGTGGCGTGCAACCGATTAACCGACCAAGCGCTTCAGGGGGAGGGCGGCGGGAGGTCGATGGCGAGTCCGGTCCCAGCCGGTGCAGCAGCCGCTTGCGCAACTCGCCGCGCTGCCAAGGCGGCCGCGACGACTTCAGGGCTGTTCGGGGCATAGGTGTCGGGGAAGAACCCGTAGTTCGTACGGCCCACCGGTTCACCATGTCGGTCACTTCGCGAGCGGGTGTCAGCCCTGGACGCCGCGGGCGGCCAGGGCTCTGTGCAGGGCACGCATCGCGTAGTACGTACGGGACTTCACCGTCCCCTTCGGGATGCCGAGCAGCTCGGAGACCTGGGCCACGCTGCCGCCGTCGAAGTACATGTGCCGGAGGATCTCGCGCTGCCGCTCGGTGAGGTCTCCCAGAGCCTCCGTCACCACGTGCCCGGTCAGCAGCCGGTTCACCTCGTCGGCCACGGGGATGTCCGTGTCCTCCAGTGCCTGCGGAGTCGTCGGGCGCAGCGTCCGCGCGCGGTGTTCGTCGATCAGCAGGTTCCGCACGACCGTGAACAGCCACGGCCGCAGCTCCTCCGGCGCGGCGCCCAGCGCCCCGGCGTGCCGCCAGGCCCGGACCACCGCCTCCTGCAGGAGGTCCTCGGCCTTGTGCCAGTCACCCCGCAGCCTCCGGGCCGCGTGCCGCAGCAACACCTTGCCGTACTGTGCGTACACCGCCCGGACGAACGTCTCGGCGTCCGCGCCGCTCCGCTCGGGGGCCGCCAGGGCCCCGCCCGCCATGGCCGGTGTCCCGGTCGGCCGGACGTCTGCGACAAGCATTACGGCGCCTCACACTTGTTCACGCGAATCCCCCGAAAGTGGAAAGAAAAGAACGGATACAACGGGCGTAAGGGCACGTGCGCGCGGTGCGCGCCTCCCGTGCTCCGCGTCCCACGGCACCGCCGCGCCACCGGCGGTGCCATGGGACGCCGGGACGGCTCAGCCGAGCAGCGCGTCGTAGACGTCGCTCTGCCAGTAGGTGACGTGGTTGGAGCTGTCGAAGTACACGCCGCCGTTGGGCAGCTTCAGCGTCACGGACTTGCCGATCGAGCCGTCGAGGTTCCTGTTCGAGAAGCTCACGCCCAGGGTCTTGGCGGTGTAGCCCTCGTAGCCCTCGGGGGAGGAGGTCATGATGCCGGCGTACCCGGACTCTCCGGGAGCCAGGGTCACCACGGCCTGAGGCCGGCTGGACTCCAGCCACGGAACGGCGGCCTGGGCGCCTTCGCCGGCGCCCAGGTAGGGCGCGGCGTAGAGGTTGCAGAGCTTGGTGCCGGTGTTGGTGGCCGTGAGCAGCAGGTGGTTGATGGGTCGGGAGACCTGCTGGACGGTCAGCTCGGTGTTCGCCGCGGTGCAGTCGACGACCGAGGCCGCCTTCTTGGGAGTGGCGGCCGAGGCGGTGTGGCCCGCGGCCTGGACACCGACGAGGGCGAGAGCTGCGGCGACGACCATGGAGGAGGCGGTCATGCGGGTGGTGAAGCGGTGTGCGATACGCATGGAATGAACTGCTTTCTGTGAGTTCCGAAGGATGGACGGAAGAGGGATCTTCCGGTTGATGGGTGGCGTTCGGTCCTGCCCGGTGTCCCGGACCGATTGCTTTCAGGTCAGATACGCGCCCGAAAAAGGAAGTTGAGAGCGCCGTCACCGCGTTGGCGGAGGTGGCGTGCTTCGATGGAAAAAGCCTGTGCCACGCCTCGTCCCATCCGCCATTCCAAGCTGACCTTTGGAACGCCGGGACGTCGGCACCGGCTCTGAACAGGGGGAACGTCCCTTTCTTGGGATGTCGAACGAGATGGAGGACTGGTGGGGGCGGCTGAGGAGACAGCTGATTTCGCGGCGCTTCTACGCGCGTTGAAGGAGCGTTCGGGGCTCAGCTACGAAGCTCTGGCCAAGCGGGCGCACATGAGCACGTCGACACTGCACCGCTACTGCAAGGGGGAGGGTGTACCGGCCGAATACGCGTCCGTCTCGCGTTTCGCGCGGGTGTGCAAGGCGACGCCGGAGGAAGTGGTCGAGCTGCACCGTCGGTGGGTCGTGGCGGACGCGGCACGGGAACGCTCACGGCGAGCCGCGGCGGCTAGGGCGGCGGGGGCGCCGGGGGCCGCGGGACAGGACCGCGTGCCCGACGCCGGCTCCGAGCCGCAGGGAGCTCCCGGATCCGTGGCGGGGCTCGCGGCCGATTCCGGGTCGGTTGCGGTGGGGGGATCTGGGGCTGCCGGGTCGGACCTGGCTGCCGGGTCCGCGTCCGCGTCCGTATCCGTATCCGGGTCCGGGTCCGCGCCCGCGCCCGTATCCGGGCCCGGGAACCTGCCCGGGACCGGACCCGCGTCGCCGCAGGAGGCGGAGCTGCCCGCTCAGCGTCCCGCGCCGCGCCGCTCCGCCTTCCGCAGGCGGCCGTTCCTGATCGCCGCGAGCACCGTCGCCGTTGTCGCCTTGACGACGGCGGTCATCAAGAACATCGACTACGGAGTGAAAACAGGCGGCCCACCGCGCGCCGAGAGCCTGTACACCGACTCCCCGGACCCGCACGGGTCGGCGTCCCGGTCCGAGTCCCGGTCCGACTCCCCGTCCGCGCGGCCGAGCCGCCAGTCGGTAGCGAAGACGCCGGGTGCGCAGCCGTCGGCGTCGGTGAGCGGCGGTATGGCCGCGACCCAGGACAGCGCACCGGATGCCGCCACGGACGACGGGCCCATGCCGCTGACGGTGAGCGCCCGCGCCCACGACTGGGAGGACTACTGCGGGACGTTCTACCTGGTCGACCGGCCCCCCGCCCAGGTCCCCCTGCCACCGGCGACGATGCAGGACGCGCCGAAATGGGCGGGCGACATCGGTGCCGTCTCCGCCGGCAGGCATCGTGTGTCGGTGACCGTCCAGGGCACCGGGGACAGGGCCGTCGTCATCGAGTCGCTGCAGGTCCGCGTGGTCGGCTCGGGTGCGCCCTTGCCCTGGACCGCGTACGAGATGGGCGTGGGCTGCGGCGGCGGGGTGGAACCACGGGAGTTCGGTCTGGACCTCGACGCGGCACGGCCCACCGTGGTGCCGAAGGGGGGCCAGCGCGGCTTCCCCTACAAGGTCAGCCAGTCCGACCCCGAGGTCTTCTACATCACCGCCCACACCGGTACCCGCGACGTGAAGTGGTACCTGGAGTTGCAGTGGAGCAGCGGCGGCCGCCAGGGAACGCTAGAGATCAAGGACGGCGAAAAGCCCTTCCGCACCACCTCCATGACGGGCCGTCCGCTTTACGGCTACTACCCCGGCCACACCGAGTGGGTCAAGCGGGAGGAGGAGCGGTAGCCGACCCCGCGCACGTCAGGGGAAACGTCGATGGGCCGGCCGGACTGGAGAAGTCCGGCCGGCCCATCGGCGTACCCGGGCACCTACCGCGCGGCAGGGAGCTCAGCGGTCGTCAGGACGAGAAGGGAACGGCGTCCGCCAGTCCCCCCGACCGGCCCCTCGCAGACGAAGCGCGCGGCCGGCAGCCCGTCTTCATCATGTCGGCATCTGCTCAGGACTTCAGGTGACGCAGTACGGCGAGGGCGGCGCCCGTCTGCACGGCCACGAGGTCGCGGAGGGGATGAGCTTCGGCCGCGAGTTCGCCCTCGGCGTCGGCACACCAGTCCTCGAAGAGGCGACGGGTCCGTGCGAGGGCGCTGCGCACGGCCGGCGGCTGGTTCCCGGCGGCGCACTCCAGGGCGAGCCGGCGGCTCAGCAGCCCGGCGCCGCGCAACCGCAGCATGTGCACGATGCACCGGGCGGCGAACGTGTCGGCCACGGTGGCGTCCCGTTCCTGGCCGGCACCGGCCATCGCGTCGTAGGCGAGGGCCAGGTCGGCGCTCTGCTGGAGGTGGCCGGCCAGAGCCGCGCGCATCGGCGTGGGCACCTTCAGGTGCGGCTCGGCCCGTTCGAGCAGCCCTTGCAGCTCCTGCCGGTCGGCCTCGAGCTGCCGGGCTGCCTCGCGCAGCACGGCGCCGTGGGGGCGGCCGGCCGGAGTGAGGTCGTCGGCGCGTGCGTCCCGCCACAGCGGCACTTCGGTGACGAGAGTGGTCGTGCTGTGCCGCTGGGCGTAGTGCGAGCTGGACAGCCCGGAGGCCGGCGGCTTGCCGCGGCGCGCGGCGGCGGCGGTGAGATCTTCGGCGGTGGGCATCAGGTAGACGCCGGGACCGGCCTCCGTCCAGCCCAGGGTGTCGACCGGGCCTCGGGAGAGCAGCACGTCGTGCGCGGCCGCGAATGCCGCGAGATCCTCCGCGGCCCCGGGAACGGGTCGGCTCAGGATGAAGAAGACGCCGCCGAAGTCGGCGTTGTGCAGGGAGTACTGGAAGTGCGGCCTCAGTTCGTCGATGACGCGGGCCAGCGCCTGCGTCTCGGGCAGCATGCGGTCGAACCAGGCCGCGTCGTCCGTGACGGGGAAGGTCCACTCGGGCTGGTCGGCGAGGGCGGGCCGGTAGAACTCCGTGTGGTAGTGGCGCAGCGTGTACGGCCCGTCGAACCAGCCTTCGTTCAGGCGCGTGCCGTCCGGGTCGAGGCAGGGGATGAAGTGCCAGGTGAGGTCCGCTCCGTCGCGCAGGGCGGGGGTGTCCGCGACGAGCCGGGCGAGGTGCCGGACGGTCAGCAGCCCGACCGGTTCGTTGGGGTGCGGTCCCCCGACGATCAGCGCGTTCCTGCGTCCGTGTCCGACGGACAGCATGCGCAGGGGCTCGCCGAGGCGGGAGGTTCCGATACGCCTCAGGCCGCACACGTCAGGCCGGTCCGCGGCGAGCCGCTCGATGAACGCGTGGAGCTCGTCGACGGTGCAGAACCTGTCGATCGGCGGCACCGTGCGCAGCAGTTCCTGGATGCTCCCGTTCGTCAGTTCCTGGTCCGGCCCGGTCGTCACGCCCCCTCACCTCCGCGCAGCGGGTTCCCCGCCGCCATGGGGCGTGCGCCGGCGGGCCGGTGAGGCGTGTCGGTCTTCATGATGTCCCCCCGAAGGAGTCGGTCGATCGCGTGGTTGCCGTGGACGGAGGCGGGCGCGGCCGGTTCACACGGCGCGCTGCCCGGGTGGTCTTCTCCGGCGGTGGCCTTCTCCGGCGCCGTACGGACCGCGAGCCTCCCCACGACCCTCTACGACGGGGCGGCACGAGCGGTTCACCCCCGACCCCATGAAGGACAGCTGCGGGCTCGGTGGTCGCACGGCCCTGCCGTGCGGGGCGATGACCGCGCTCGACCTCATGGAGCGGGCGGGAGACCGGGCGGCGGCCAGGCCGGCTTGGACGCGGGCGCTGGAGCTCGCCGAGGGGCGCCCGGAGGTGCATCCGCTCCCGGAGATACGGCAGCGGCCGGCGGACGCCGACGAGCGGCACGGCGCCTGACCCGAGAGCGTTCGCGAAATCCCCGCCACCGGTGAACCGCCGGGGCCGGGCCGTCGTTGCATGAGGCACACCGGGGGTCGGCAGCGACGCAGGAGTGGTCCATGGAGTGCGAACAGCTGAAGTTTGACCTTGTGGCCGAAACACTGGCCGGACGGAACGGACCGGACAGCCCGGTACTGGCCTCGCACGTCAGCACATGCGAGCGGTGCCGGCGGGAACGCGCGGAACTGCACGAGGCCGTCCGGCTGCTGTCCGCTGTGCCACCGCACGAGTGGGACGGCGTCCCCGAACCGGATCCCGAACGGGCCATCGCACGGCTTCGCGCGGACACAGGGCTCAGCTGCTGACGTTCTGGCCAACAGCCAGTCGAAGGCGTCCGGCACCGGGCGGGACGTCCAGCAACTCGACCGACGCGTTCTCCGGCGGGCGCGTCCACCTCGGCCGGCGCCCCCCAGAAGCCGCCGCCTAAGCCGACTCGTTCAGCAGCCGCGACAGGTGGTCCCGCCCCGCCCTCAGCAGCTCCGGAAGCGGAGCGGCGCTCTCGTACCAGCGCTTCTCGTACTCCCAGCACAGCCACCCGTCCCAGCCGTGCCGGGAGAGGACCTCCACGCACTCGGCGAGGGGGAGGACACCGGTGCCGAGGGGGAGCGGGGTGGTGTCGTCGGCGGAGGCGATGTCCTTGACCTGGACGTAGCCGAGGTACGGGGCCAGGGCCGCATAGCTCTCCGAGGGCTGCTCGCCGCCCAGCCAGGTGTGCATGACGTCCCACAGGGCGCCGACGTGGCGGTGGCCGACCAGGCCGAGGACGCGGATCGCGTCGGCGGCGGTGCGGTGCGAGTCGTGGGTCTCCAGCAGGATCCTTACGCCCAGGTCGGCGGCGTACTGCGCGGCCGTGCCCAGGCGCCGCGCGGCGATCGCGTCCGCCGCCTCCCGGCTCTGCTCGGGGTCGGCGCCGGGGAACACCCGCACGAAGCCGGCGCCGAGGTCGTGGGCGAGGTCGAGGAGGGCGCGGATCTCCTCGATCACGGGCTCGTCGTCGCCGGGCGCGGCGACCCGGGCGTACCCGGCCAGGCCCAGCAGCTCGATGCCGGCCGCCTTGAACTCGCCGACCACGTCGGCTCGCCCGGCGGCGTCGAGGCCGAGGTGCACCGGCTCCTCCGGGTGCGTGCGCAACTCCACGCCGTGATAGCCGTGCGTGGTCGCGAGCCGCAGCACGTCGGGGAGGGGGAGGCCGGGGACGCCGAGGGTGGAGAACGCCAGTTTCATGACTCCCACCTTGCCAGGGAAACGGGGGGACACACATGGGGACGGCGACCCGGCGTCGGCGGTGTCACCCCGAGGTGCCGCGCAGACCCAGGCGCCAGTCCTGGCCGACCAGGTCCTTGCCGAAGGAGCGGTGGGGCTTCTCGGCGACCAGGACGAAGCCGTGGCGCCGGTAGAGACGGCGGGCTGCGGCCAGGACGTCGTTGGTCCACAGCACCAGGTCGCGGTAGCCGACGCCGCGCGCGAAGTCGACGACCGAGCTGACCAGGCGGTCGCCGATGCCGAGGCCACGGGCGTCGGGCTCGACGAGCAGCAGGCGCAGCCGGGCGGTGGCGGGGCCCTCGTCCCGTACGCACATCACGCAGCCGACCGGCCGGCCGTCCAGCTCGGCGATCCACACCCGCTCCAGATGCGGATCGTGATCCTCGGCGAAGTCGGCGACGATCCTCGCCACCAGCCCCTCGTAGTCGGCGTTCCAGCCGTACTCGGCGGCGTACAGCGCGGCGTTGCGCTGCACGACCCAGCCGAGGTCGCCGGGGCCGGGTTCGCGCAGCAGGACGTCCTCGCGGCGGGGAGGGCGGCCCTCGGAGAGGATCGTGCGGACGGTCGCCATCGCCTGGGTGAGGCGGGGGCGCTCGGCGGCCGACACGGTCGCCAGCAGTGCCCCGACCGCTTCGTTCGACCGCTCCTCCAGCAGCTTGCCGGTCTCCCTGCCGCGCGCGGTGAGCGTGACGCGCCGCCGACGGGGGTCACGGTCGGAGGCCGTGCGCTCGATGAGCCCGGCCTGCTCGAACTTGTTCAGGATGCGGCTCAGATACCCCGCGTCCAGGGAGAGCTCGGCGCGCAGGTCGGCCGCGTCGGTGCGCGGGGAGTGCGCGAGCTCGTACAGGACGCGGGACTCGGTGAGGGTGTACGGGGCGTAGAGGTGGCGGCTGTAGTCGAGGGCGCCGATGACGTTCGTGTAGAAGCGGTTGAAGGCGCGGACGTCCTGGACGGTCATGATCGTCGACCTCAGATGGTTGACTCAGTCAGAGATACCGTGAGGTCGAGCCTAGGACGCCCGCGCCCCCGCCGCTAGCCCTCGGCGGCCGGCCGGTACACGCATACCTGCGCTCCGGTCTTGGCGGTGGTCGTGGACACCAACTCGAGCGCACGCTTCCCGCCGTCGGCCGGGAAGATCGACTTGCCGCCGCCGAGCAGCACCGGCATGACGATGAGCTGCAACTCGTCGACCAGTCCCTCCTGGATGAGGGTCCGCACGAGGGTGGGGCTGCCCATCATCGCCAGGTCGCCGCCCTCGGCCGCGCGCAGCTCCCGTACGCGCGCGACGGCCTCCGCGCCCGGGATGAGTGTGGTGTTGTTCCAGGTCAGGTCGGCTTCGGTGAGCGTGCCGGAGACGACGTACTTCTTGATCGAGTTCATCCGGTCGGCAAAGGGATCCCCGGCCCGCTCCGGCCACGCCCCGGCCATCGCCTGCCAGGTACGCCGCCCGAACAGCAGCGCCTCGGCCCGCGCCATCCCCGCGTCGAACGCCCCGCCGAGCACCTCCGGGTCGAAGTACGCGTGCGACCAGCCGCCGTGCGCGAAGCCGCCGTCGGTGTCCTCCTGGGGGCCGCCGGGAGCCTGGACGACGCCGTCGAGGCTGATGAACTCGGTGATGACGATGCGCATGGGAGGCGCTCCTGCTGTCTCGCTCGGGTGAGGACGCATGAGAGACCGGGCCGCGGCCGGAAACTCATCGGTGGGGGAGCCCTGCGCGCGGAATGAGGGATGCGGCAGCGCCGCCGCTGTCGGCCACGGCCGGACGGGGCGACGGGTGAGGCGCCTGCCGCCGCCGCAGAGCCGGATGTCCGAGCGCACGAGCTTTCCGCAGCCGATAACTCCATGCGTAGTACTCTCCCTGTAGTGGTACCTAGGGCTACGTCTGGAGCGATGTGCATGGTGAGACGGAACGACCAGCGGCGTGCCGCGCTCGTCGACGCCGCGATCGAGGTGCTGGCCAGGGAGGGCGCACGCGGGCTGACCTTCCGGGCGGTGGACGGCGAGGCCGCCGTACCGGCCGGGACCGCGTCCAACTACTTCGCCAACCGCGACGACCTGCTCACCCAGGCGGGCGCCCGCGTCTATGAGCGGCTCCAGCCCGACGAGGCCACGCTCGCCCGCCGGCGGACGGCCGGCCGCGACCGGGAGGCCTACGCGGAGCTGATGCGGGAAGTGGTCGGCCGCGTCGCCGCCTTCCGTACCGGCTACCTCGCGCTGCTCGAACTCCGTCTGGAGGCCACTCGTCGCCCCGAGCTGCGCAAGGTGCTCACCGAGCGGGTCCGGGCCGACGTCGACGCCAACGTCGCCTACCACGAGGGCTCCGGCCTCCCCGGCGACGCCGTGGCCGTCAAGCTGCTCATGCTGACCCTGAACTGGCTGATCGTCGAGCAGCTCACCCTGCCGGACGTGTTCACGGAGGCGGAGCGTGAGCAGTTGGTCAGGGCCGCCGTCGAGCGGATCGTGGTGCCGGACCTGCCGTAGTAGAAACGCCTCAAGAAGGCGTACGGCCGCCGGGGATCCCCCACCCCGGCGGCTCCCGCCGTCACCGGATCACGTGCTCCACGAACCGCTCCGCGGTCTCCGCCAGCACCTCGCGGCCGTCCCGGGCCCACAGCCCGTCGTTGAACAGCTCGACCTCGATGGCGCCGGCGTACCCGGCGGCCTCCACGTACCCCTTCCACTCCCGCATGTCGATCGCCCCGTCCCCGATCTGACCGCGCCCGGTGAGCACGCCCTCGGGCAGCGGCGTCGTCCAGTCGGCGAGCTGGAAGGTGTGGATACGGCCGGAGGCGCCCGCCCGTGCGATCTGCTCGGGCGCGGTGTCGTCCCACCAGATGTGGTACGTGTCCACCGTGACGCCGACCTGCCGGGCCGGGAAGCGTTCCGCGAGGTCCAGGGCCTGGGCCAGCGTCGACACCACGCAGCGGTCGGAGGCGTACATCGGGTGCAGCGGCTCGATGGCCAGCTTCACCCCGCGCTCCTCGGCGTACGGGCCCAGCTCGCCCAGCGCGTCGGCGATCCGCTCCCGGGCGCCGTGCAGGTCCCTGGAGCCGGCGGGCAGACCGCCGGACACCAGCACCAGGACGTCCGTGCCCAGCGTCGCCGCCTCGTCGACCGCCCGGCGGTTGTCGGCCAGCGCCTCGGCCCGCTCCTTCGGGTCGATCGCCGTGAAGAAGCCGCCGCGGCACAGGGTGGTGACGGTCAGGCCGGCGTCGCGGACCAGCTTGGCGGTCGCCTCCAGGCCGTGGGACTGGACGGGCTCGCGCCACAGGCCGACGTTCGTGATGCCCAACTGCCCGCAGGCGTCGGCCAGTTCCGGCATCGACAGCTGCTTGACCGTCATCTGGTTGATGGAGAAGCGTTCGAGTCCGGTGCTCACTGGGCCACTCCGTACAGGGCGAGCAGGGTGCGCATCCGCTCCTCCGCGAGCTTGGGGTCCGGGAACAGGCCGAGCCCGTCGGCGAGTTCGTAGGCGCGGGCGAAGTGCGGCAGGGAGCGGGCCGACTGGAGGCCGCCGACCATGGTGAAGTGCGCCTGGTGGCCGGCCAGCCAGGCCAGGAAGACCACGCCCGTCTTGTAGAAGCGGGTCGGGGTCTGGAAGAGGTGGCGGGACAACTCGACTGTCGGATCGAGGAGTTCGCGGAAGCCGGGCACGTTCCCCGTGTCCAGCACCCGCACCGCCTCGGCCGCCAGCGGCCCCAGCGGGTCGAAGATGCCGAGCAGGGCGTGGCTGAAGCCCTTCTCGTCGCCCGCGATCAGCTCGGGGTAGTTGAAGTCGTCACCCGTGTAGCAGCGCACGCCCTGCGGCAGCCTCCGCCTCAGGTCGATCTCGCGCTGGGCGTCCAGCAGCGACACCTTGATGCCGTCCACCTTGTCGGGGTGGGCGGCGATGACCTCCAGGAAGGTGTCCGTGGCCGCGTCCAGGTCGGACGAGCCCCAGTAGCCCTCCAGCGCCGGGTCGAACATCGGTCCAAGCCAGTGCAGGATCACGGGCTCGGCGGCCTGGCGGAGCAGGTGGCCGTAGACCTCCAGGTAGTCCTCGGGGCCGGAGGCGGCCGCGGCCAGCGCCCGCGAGGCCATCAGGATCGCCTGCGCCCCGCTCTCCTCGACGACGGCGAGCTGCTCCTCGTAGGCCGCCCGGACCTCGGCGAGCGAACCGGCGGCGATCTGGTCGGTGCCGACCCCGCAGGCGATGCGGCCACCGACCGCCTTCGCCTCGGCGGCGGACCGGCGGATCAGCTCGGCCGCGCCCGCCCAGTCCAGGCCCATCCCGCGCTGGGCGGTGTCCATGGCCTCCGCGACGCCGAGCCCGTGCGACCACAGGTGACGGCGGAAGGCGAGGGTGGCGTCCCAGTCGACGGCGGCGGGCGAGTCGGGCGACACGTCGGCGTACGGATCGGCGACCACATGGGCCGCCGAGAAGACCGTACGGGAGGTGAAGGGGGCGCCCGGGGTGAGGGCGAGCGGCTCGGTGCGCGGCTCGTACGCCCGCAGGCCGCCCTGGGCGTCGGGCAGTCGGATGGTCACGGCTGGATCTCCGGTACGTCGATGCGGCGGCCCTCGGCCGAGGACTTCAGGCCCAGCTCGGCGAGCTGGACGCCGCGGGCGCCGGCGAGGAGGTCCCAGTGGTAGGGGGCGTCGGCGTAGACATGCCGGAGGAACAGCTCCCACTGGGCCTTGAAGCCGTTGTCGAACTCGTCGTTGTCCGGGACCTCCTGCCACTGGTCGCGGAAGGAGTAGGTGGCCGGGATGTCCGGGTTCCAGACCGGCTTGGGGGTGAGGGAGCGGTGCTGGACGCGGCAGTCGCGCAGACCCGCGACCGCCGAGCCCTCGGTGCCGTCGACCTGGAACTCGACCAGCTCGTCCCGGTTGACGCGCACCGCCCAGGAGGAGTTGATCTGCGCGATCGCGCCGCCGTCCAGCTCGAAGATGCCGTACGCGGCGTCGTCGGCGGTGGCGTCGTAGGGCTTGCCGTTCTCGTCCCAGCGCTGCGGGATGTGGGTGGTGGCGATGGCCTGGACGGACTTCACGCGGCCGAACAGCTCGTGCAGCACGTACTCCCAGTGCGGGAACATGTCGACAACGATGCCACCGCCGTCCTCGGCACGGTAGTTCCAGGACGGGCGCTGGGCGGCCTGCCAGTCGCCCTCGAAGACCCAGTAGCCGAACTCGCCGCGCACGGACAGGATGCGGCCGAAGAAGCCGCCGTCGATGAGCCGCTTCAGCTTGAGCAGGCCGGGGAGGAACAGCTTGTCCTGGACGACACCGTGCTTGATGCCGGCCGCGTTCGCCAGGCGGGCGAGCTCCAGGGCGCCCTCCAGGCCCGTGGCCGTCGGCTTCTCGGTGTAGATGTGCTTGCCCGCGCCGATCGCCTTCTTGATCGCCTCCTCGCGGGCGGAGGTGACCTGGGCGTCGAAGTAGATGTCGACGCTCGGGTCGGCGAGGACCGCGTCCACGTCGGTCGAGATGTTCTCCGGGTCCAGGCCGTGCTGCTCGGCGAGCGCCTTGAGCGCGTGCTCGCGGCGGCCGACCAGGATCGGCTCCGGCCACAGCACGGTGCCGTCGCCGAGGTCGAGGCCGCCCTGCTCGCGGAGGGCCAGGATGGAGCGGACCAGGTGCTGGCGATAGCCCATGCGCCCGGTGACACCGTTCATGGCGATACGCACCGTCTTGCGTGTCACGTCATTCCCTTCGTACGCGGGGTCTGCGCCGCGTACCGCCCCGTCCTCCGACTGGTGAGCGTCACAGCAAGCGCTTTCTATAAGAGAAGAAGCTAGCCTCTGAGCAGCGGTCCGGACAAGACCGTGACAAGCCTGAGTTGTTCGAGGGGACGAACAACGGGGGGTTCTGGCCGTAAGGTCAGCTCGGCATACCTGGAACCGCGGGCCGCGGCGGCCTGTCTACGAGCACGTACGAGGTGGTACGACGAGATGCGCGACCGGAGGACGACGAGATGACGGTGACCCTGGCGGACGTGGCGGCCCGCGCCCAGGTCTCCCCCGCGACGGTGTCGCGCGTGCTGAACGGGAACTACCCCGTAGCCGCCTCCACCCGCGAGCGGGTGCTGCGCGCGGTGGACGAGCTGGACTACGTACTGAACGGTCCCGCGAGCGCGCTGGCCGCGGCCACGTCCGACCTGGTCGGCATCCTGGTCAACGACATCGCCGACCCCTTCTTCGGGATCATGGCGAGCGCGATCCAGTCGGAGATCGGCGGCCCGGGCGGCCGCGCGGGCGGCGAACGGCTGGCCGTGGTCTGCAACACCGGGGGCTCTCCCGAGCGTGAGCTGACGTACCTGACCCTGCTCCAGCGCCAGCGGGCGGCGGCGGTCGTGCTGACCGGCGGCGCCATGGAGGACGCCCCGCACGCGGCGGCGGTCGCGTCGAAGCTGCGGAAGCTGGCGGACGCCGGGACGCGGGTGGTGCTGTGCGGCCGGCCGCCGGCGCCCGACACCGGCGCGATCGCGCTGACCTTCGACAACCGCGGCGGCGGGCGCGAGCTGACCGAGCACCTGATCGGCCTGGGCCACCGGCGGCTGGGCTACATCGCCGGCCCGGAGGAGCGGACGACGACCCGGCACCGGCTGGAGGGCCACCGGGCCGCGCTTCAGGCGCACGGCATCGAGGAGGACGAGCGCTGGACGGTCTACGGCCGCTACGACCGGCAGTCCGGTTACGAGGCGACACTGGAACTGCTGCGCCGCGATCCGTCGCTGACGGCCGTGGTCGCCGCGAACGACTCCGTCGCGCTGGGGGCGTGCGCGGCGCTGCGGGACTCCGGGCTGCGGATTCCGCACGACGTGTCGGTGGCGGGCTTCGACGACCTTCCGTTCAGCATCGACGCGGTGCCTTCGCTCACGACGGTGAGGCTGCCGCTGTCGGAGGCGGGTGCTCGGGCCGGTCGGATAGCGATGGGGCGGGAGGAGCCGCCGCCCGGGGGGATCGCGACGATCCGGGGGGAGCTGATGGTTCGGGGGTCGTCCGGGGGGCCTCGGGGCTGAGCGGGGGATTCCGGGTTGCCGGACATGACCCGGCGGGTGGCATCCGCGAGTCGGCGATCGCCCTGGAGTCATGAAACCAAGGGTGACGTGGGGGAGTTCGGACGACCAGAGGCGGTTTCCGGTCGTCTCACCGGACGCCGGTCCGGCCTGGGGGTGGCTTCGAGGCGGCCCGACGGCCCCGCTGTCAGGGCGGAAGCAGGGGACCCAACGGGCCCAGATCGAGGTTGAGGTCGTCCAGGGTGAGGCCGTAGCGGTCGCACAGCTCGGTCATCCGGTCGTGGAGGAGCATCAGGGTCAGGCCCAGCCGTTCCTCCTGCTGCTCGGTCAGATCGCCCTGGTCGACGCGGTGCAGGGCCTGCCGCTCCATCAGCTGGCGCAGCAACTCGACGATGGTGAGGACCAGTTTGACCAGGTCCCGCTCCACGGTGTCGGGGTCGGTGCGCAGCCGGCGGGCGGCGGTCCGCCCGGTGGCCGGCGGGGCCATGTCGTCGGGGCGGGCGGGCAGCAGCGAGAACGCGCGGTGGGCGGCCCGCGCGACCTCACGCAGCCGGTCGGGGGGTGGGTGGTCAGCCGGGCCGGTCACCGCGATCCCCGTGTCCCGTGGGCGTCGGGTCCGGCAGGACGGGTGCCCACTGCTCCTCCATCTGCTCGCGGACGGCGACCACCACCGCGCGCAGCGAGATCCGCACCAGGTCGATGTCCGCGACCGACAGGACGACATCGCCGGTGAGGACGACGCCGCCGCTGAGCAACCGGTCGAGCAGGTCGATCAGCGCGACCTGGGGTCCGCCGAGGGGGCGGTCGTCGTCGTGCGAGCCGTGCGAGCCGTACGCGTCGTACGCGGTCACCGTGGTCGCGCCCTTTCCGGGGGTGCGGTGAAGGAGTACGGCGCCCAGGGGCCGGTGACCTCCACCCGTACGCCGGGCAGGTCGTCGGCCGCGTGCAGCATCCGGTCGCGGAACTCCTCGGACAGGCGGCGCGGTACGAGGTAGGCGTCGTTGGCGAGGTTCTCGCCGGGGACGCGGGCCAGGGTCCCTTGCTGGGGGCGGTGCCGGGCGCGCTCCACCGCCAGTCCGCGGGCCCGTTCCTCCGTGCGCCGCACGGCCTCCGCCGCGGCCCGCCGGGTGTCCTCGCGGGCTTGGTGGTGCTGTCGGCGGCGGCGCAGATACGCGCGTCCGGCGTCGGGTTCGGTGCCGGAGGCGCCGTGGCCCGCGGGGGAGGGCATGGGCGCGGGTGCGGAAGCGGACGGGAGCTCGGCGTAGACCTTCACGCCCCACTCCACATGGTCGTCGAACCGGTCCAGCAGCGCGCTGAAGACCTCCTGCCGTTCGCCCAGCATCCGCTCGACCCGGCTCTCGTCGAGGTACACGGTGGCCAGCCGCAGGGGAAGGACTGTGGTGCGGGCGGCGAGCGTCTCGATGACGTGGTGGTGGGCGCGGGCCGTCGACTCCAGCCAGGCGAGGTCCTCCAGGCGGGTCTTCAGAGCCGGCTCCGAGAACTCCTCCCCGGGGACGGCGCTGACCGCGGCGGCCACCGGGCCCGAGCGGACCAGGGTGACCGGTGCGCCCGCCACACCGCGGACGTCGGCCAGCGCCGCCTGTGCCGACCGCGCCGCCGTACCGGACGCACGGACGACGGCGTACGCGTAGCTCAACCGCTGTCCGTTCACGGCTCTCGGCCCCGGCCCTCGGTGTCGTCCCTCTTGCGCCGGGCGCGTCGCGGCTCCGCGCCGGGCTCGGGCTCGCTCTCCCGCGACCGGCGCCGGCCACCCGAGCCGCGTGCGGGCAACTCGCCCGCGGACTGCGCCTGCTCGGCCCGCTCCACCTTCTCGACCTTCTGGCGCAACTCCCTCACCTCGGCCCGCAGTCTCTCGTTCTGCTCCTCCAGGGTGCGTCCGCGGTCGGCGCGGGAGGAGAGCGCGGGATCGTGCTCCCACCAGTCGATGCCGATCTCCTTGGCCTTGTCGACCGAGGCCACCAGGAGACGGAGCTTGATGGTCAGCAGCTCGATGTCGAGCAGGTTGATCTTGATGTCGCCGACGATGACGATGCCCTTGTCGAGCACGCGTTCAAGGATGTCTGCGAGGTTCGCACCGGATCCCCCGCCGCCGTACGGGTACAGCCCCTGTGACGGCGTGGAACCGGTGGGGACGGGCTCGGTCACGGCACTCTCGACCTCGTTTCCCGGAGCACCGACGGTCACCCGCGGCGCCGACGCGTCGGGCGGGGTTCCTCGTCGGTGTTGTCGTAGCGGTCGTCAGGCTCTCGGTCTTCGTCCACCTCGTCGGTCCCGTCCTCGCCCTCTTGGTCTTCCTCGTCCTGGTCCTCTTCCTCCTCCTCGTCCTCCTCCCAGTCGTCCTCTTCGTCCTCTTCGTCCTCGTCGTCGTAGCGGTCTTCGAGATCCTCGTCCTCCTCGGTGTCCCGCTCCTCCGGCCCCTCGTCCTCCTGTTCGGCCCGGCTCTCCTCGGACTCCTCCGCCTCGACCTCCTCGGGCTCGCGGACCACCTCGCCCTCGTGGATCTCCCCGCGCCAGCCCCCGGTGGCCTCCCCGCGCATCATCACGAAGGTGCGGTAGAGCTTCAGATCGAGCCGGGCGCGCCGCCCCTGGGCCCGGAACAGTCCGCCGATCCGCTCGACCGGTCCCTTCGGGTAGTACCGCAGGACCAGCAGCACCTTGGTGAGATTGTCCGAGAGCGGGTGGAAGGTGACGACGCCCCTGGTGGTGGCGTGGTCCCCCTCGGACGTCCAGGCGATCCGCTCGTCGGGCACCTGCTCGGTGATGAAGCCACGCCAGCGCCTCTTCGACTTGGCGATCTTCACGTGCCACTTGGTCGTGGTGTCGTCCTCCTGCTCGACGCCGACGACGCCCTTGGCGAACCGGTCGAAGTCCTGGAACTGCGTCCACTGGTCGTACGCCTCGCGCACGGGGACGCCCACGTCGATGTCCTCGATGACGGTCACGCCCTTGCCCAGGCTGTCCGGGTTCATGTCGAAGCTCTTGGCGCCGCTCTCGTCAGGGCTTTCGTCCTCGCCCTCGTCATGGCGTCCCGGCCGTTTCGCGGTGGCGTCCCTGGCCTTGTCCAGCATCGTGTCCTTGGCGCCCAGCACCCGGTCCCTGGCGTGCGAGGCGGTGGAGGTCAGCGCAGCCGCCCCCGAGGGCAGGTGCCCGCCGAGCTTCCTGCCGCCCTTGGCCACCGCGGTGGCCAGCCCGCGCGGGCCGAGGTGGGCCTCGCCCAGCCGACGCGCCCCCTCGCCCATCCGGTGGCCCACGTCCTCCAGCATCAGCTGGACCCGGGCCTCGACATACCTCTCCAGCTCCTCCTTCAGCCGACCCGCGCCCGGCAGCCGCTCGCCGGCCTTCGTCGCCGTACCGGCGCCGCCCGCGCCGCGTCCGGCCGCCTCGCGCTCAGCCATCGTCCTGCCTCCTCGACCGTGCGGCGCCGCTGCCGCGCGAGCGGCTGCGCGAGGTGGGGGCCTTGCGCTTGCGGGGCCGCTCCTCGTCGGTTTCTCCGCGCGGCTCCTCGTCCGCCTCCTCGTCCGGTTCCGCCTCCTCGTCCGGTTCCGCCTCTTCCTCGGACTCTGCCGAATCCTCGGACTCTGCCTCTTCCTCGTCCTCGGGCTCCGCCTCGTCACGACCCGTGCCCCCCTCGTCCTGCCCCCGCGCCCGCTCCCGCAGCCCGGCGGTGCGTTCGTGCAGGGCGTCGGCCAGGCTGTCGGCCTTCGCCGTCAGGACCGAGGTCGCCGCCGCCTTACCGGCGTCCGTCAGCTCCGAACGCACCTGGTCGGTGAGGGTGTGCACGAAGGGGGACTCCTGCAGTGCCTTGCCGACCTGCCCGGGCTTGATGCGCGAGCCGGCGAGCAACGCGCCGAGGCCGATGGCGAGCTTCGCCTTCTTGGTCCGCCCCAGCACATAACCGCCCAGGAGAGCGGTGCCGATCTTGGCGTTGTTCATGACCTGTCTTCCCTCACGTTCTTCCGCGCCCACGCGTCAACAGCCGGCCCGCCGCCCCGCCCGCCCCGCCGGTTCCGCCCGACCTGCCGTCACAGCCCGCCCTGTCCGCCCCGCCGTAGCTGGTAGGCCCTGATCTCCTCCAACCGGTGCAGCAGTGCCTCCTCCTGCCGTGCGAACTCCTCGTCGTCGATCCGGCCCTCGGTCCACGCCCGTTCCAACTGCACGAGCGCCTCCTGCACGGGAGCGGGGTCGTAGTACTCGTCCTCGGCGGTCCGGACGACCTTGTCGAGCACCCAGCCGATACCCCGCACGGGAGCGAAGGGCAGCCCCAGAATCCCGGTGACCAGTCCCACGGCACCTCCTCGTGTTCACGTCTTCGGGGCACGGCCGCCCGCCGCGCCGTTCAGACGAAGCTGTACGGCGGCAACGGACCCCGCAGCCGCACCTCCACGCCCTCGCCGTAGCGGTCGGCCAGCTCCTGGCCGGTCCGGCCGAACTCCTCGGCACGGTCGTTCTCCACGAGGAAGGACGCGTTCACGAAGTACTGCTTCGACGGCTCCGCGACCTTCTCCGCCACCGCGAGCGGCCGCAGCGCGGCGACCACCTCCGCGGCGAGCGAGTCCTGGCGTGCCCGTACCTCCTGGGCCACCAACTGGCCGAGCGCCAGCCGGTCCTCGTACGTCCCGCCGCCCTCACGGGTCCGCTCGTTCAGCTCGCGGGCCCGCTCGTTCTCCGCAAGGACGGAACGCAGCACCGCGTCCTCGTCGAGGACGCCCTTGACGTTGAACTCCGCCCGCCCGGCCAGCTCGTCCAAGCGCTGCGCGAACAGCTGCGCCCGCTCCTCCAGCACGCCGCGCACGGCGGCCTCGTCCGCGGCGACGAACCCGAAGCTCAGCGGCAGGGTGGGGCCCTCGGCCCACAGCCGCTCCTGGACCTCGTGATGCGCCGACAGGTCCCGCCGGGCCACCGACAGGTCGTCGGGGGCCTCGCTGACCACGGCGCACAGGGAGTCGCCGCGCACGACGCGCACCTCACCGGGGGGATCGCCCACGCCCTTGGCGTCGCCCAGGTCCAGCGGATGCGTGGCCCTGGTGATCGCGTACACATACACGGACATCGGCTCGCTCACTCCTCCCGGTCCCGTGCGGAGCGGCGTGGAGAGCCGCGCTCGGAGCGCTCGCGCCGCTTCTCGCGCGTGCGCTCACGTTCGTCGTCCTCGTCACCGCCGCGCCCCTTGAGCGAGTCGGTGACCGCCTCGACCGCGCCGGTCAGCGCCCCTTTGCTCTTGCCGCGGGCGCCCCCTTCGACGGAGCCCTCGACGATGTCGGTGAGCTGCGAGGGCGCCTTGCGGCCCGACTCCAGATCCAGCCGGTTGCACGCCTCGGCGAAGCGCAGATACGTGTCGACGCTGGCGACGACCACCCGTGCGTCGATCTTCAGGATCTCGATGCCGACGAGGGAGACCCGTACGAACGCGTCGATGACGAGCCCCCGGTCGAGGACGAGTTCCAGCACGTCGTACAGGTTCCCCGACCCGCCGCCCGCGGGCGCGGGCACGCCTGCACCACCGTTGCCCTGTGGCACCACAGTCACGGTGTCTTCCCTTCCGGCCCGACTTCCCGGCGAAAGGGTGAGACGACCTAGCGGCCGTCCCTCCTGTCCACCTGCGCGCGCGGGTAGCGACGCCCGCGCTCGTACGCCAGCAGCTTCCCCTCCGGGTCCAGAACCACGTGGTAGCTGGCCATCACACTGGCCGTCTCGGGAATGCGTTCCAGCTCTACGACCTCGACGTCGGCTTTCCAGCCCTGATCCGTCGGCTTCAGCGAGGAAACCGACTCGGGAGCCCTCCCCAGCAGCTCACTGAGCTGATCGATCGCGAACCGCATCGCCTCGGCGGCGGACACCCGCGGCTGGGCGGGCGTCTGCCGTGATGAGGAGCGTTCCTCGCGCTGCTCGCGATCGCTCGTGATCATTCACCTTCTCGCTCTGTTCCTCAATCATGGGCCTCTCGTACAGCGGACGCCACTTCTCCCGGACGGGTCACGCCACTTCTCTCGTGCGGCGAAGCACCGTCTGCCCCGTCCGCTGCCGCCCGGCCGCCCGCTTCGTGAGCACCGCGAGCACCACCGGGACCACCATCTCCACCACCCGGGCCACCGCACCCGCCGGCAGCCCCGTCCTGCGCGCCACCTCGTCGGCGACCGGCTCGGCCTCCTCGGCCAGCAGCCCGGCCATGAGACCGCCCGTGGCGAAGCCGCCCAGCGTGGCGACACCGGTGAGCGGGGCGTCGTGCGGAGTGGCGACGGCCTCCGCCTCGTCGGACAGCGCCGACACCGTCGTACCGACCATCTGCCGGGCCCCGGCCTCGTCCGTGCCGAGCAGCTCCGCGATGTGCCCGATCCGCTCGTCGCCGAGTTCGTCGAGTACGTCGTCCTGGAGTGACGTGAGCGGGTTCTCTGCTACCTCTGACATGTCTGAAACGCTACGTCTGCCCCGATTGGCTGGCACGTCGAAGCGCGTCGAACGGCGCCGAAAGTGTGCCGAAGGGGAGCCGAAGCCGTGCCGAAGGAGAGTCGAAGGAGAGTCGAAGGGGAGTGGAAAAAACTCTCGGAGACCGTGCAACCCTTCCCGGACCTCGCGGGTCGTACTTGGCGTCAGGACTCTTGGAGGGGGATCTGGGGGGATCGCGGGGGTTCTGACGGGAGGGGAAGCGCGAGGGGCCCGGTCGACGGACCGGGCCCCTCGAAACGTCTGCGCGGCCCGCGCGTCAGAAGAACACCCCGCAGCGCAGCAGCACATTCGCGTACGGTCGCGCCTCCCCGGTCCGCACGACGAGCCGCGCCCCGGCCGACAGCTCCTTGAGCCGCTCGTGCGGGACCAGCTCCAGCTCGGGAAACTCCTTCTCCAGCAGCGCGGCCGCCGCCGGATTCGCCGCGCGCACCTCCGCGGCCGCCGTCGCCCCCTCGACCGCCAGCTCGGCCAGCAGACCGTCCAGCACCACGGCGAACGACGGCACCCCGGCCCGGAAGGCCAGGTCCACGACCCGGGGGCCGTCCGGTATCGGCATGCCCGCGTCACACACCAGCACCCCGTCGCCGTGGCCCAGTTCGGCCAGGGCGCCGGAGAGATGACGGTTCAGGATTCCGGCCTTCTTCACGGGGCCTCGACCTCCGCCGCCGTGGGGAAGGACTCCTGGGCGCCCTTCTTCGTGACGGCCGCCGCCCCGACCCGGGCCGCGTACGCCGCAGCGTCGGCCAGGGACGAACCCGCCCCGAGCCGGAAGGCCAGCGCGGCCGTGAACGCGTCGCCCGCGCCCGTCGTGTCCACCGCGTCCACCTTCACGGACGGCACCCGCGTCACCCCCTGGGCGGAGGCCACCAGCGCGCCCTGCGCCCCCAGGGTCACGACCACCGACCGAGGGCCCTTGGCCAGCAGGACCCGCGCCCAGTCCTCCGGCGTCTCGCCCACCGCGGAGTCGCCGAGGATCACCTTCGCCTCGTGCTCGTTCACGATGAGCGGGTCGCAGGCCGCCAGCACCTCGCCCGGCAGCGGGCGGGGCGGGGACGGGTTGAGCACGAAGCGGCTGCCGGCCGCCAGGCTGCGCACCACCTCGACGACCGTCTCCAGCGGGATCTCCAGCTGTGCCGACACCACCCGCGACGCCTGGAAGAGGCTCGCGGCGGCCCGTACGTCGTCCGGGGTGAGCCGTCCGTTGGCCCCCGGCGAGACCACGATGCTGTTGTCCCCGGACGGGTCCACCGTGATCAGCGCGACGCCGGTCGGCGCGTCACCGACCAGGACGCCCACCGTGTCCACGCCGGCCGCCCGCTGCGAGTCGAGCAGCAGCCGGCCGTGCGCGTCGTCGCCGACCCTGGCCAGCAGGGCCGTACGGGCACC
Organism: Streptomyces sp. NPDC006385; assembly: GCF_040612485.1. NCBI lineage: Bacteria > Bacillati > Actinomycetota > Actinomycetes > Kitasatosporales > Streptomycetaceae > Streptomyces > Streptomyces sp. NPDC006385. The sequence goes on along the minus strand of NZ_JBEXQG010000007.1, from coordinate 150,794 downwards.
GAGCCGGGCGGCCGCGACCGCCTGGTTCGCGCCCTTGCCGCCCGGGTGGACGGCCAGGTCGGAGCCGAGCACGGTCTCGCCGGCACCCGGCCGACGCTCGACGCCGATCACCAGGTCGGCGTTGGCCGACCCTACGACCAGCAGGTCGTAGTCGTACATGAGAGTGCTCCCCTGTCAGATCCCCGTAGTGAATCCCCGTGCAGTGAATCCCCGCGCTGACGTGCGGCGGACGGCCGCCGCTCGGCATCGGGCCGGGACACGGCCCATGCTCCTGCAACGACCGGCCGCCTGCGCGCCGTTCGCCGATGTCAGCCGCCGAAGCCGGCCACGTTCTGCTTCGTGACCACCTTCACCGGCACCTTCACCGTCTCCTGGACCTTCTTGCCCTCGGCCGCCCGCACCGCGTTGTCGACCGCGATCTTCCCGAGCTCCTTGGGCTGCTGCGCGACGGAGGCGTACAGCGTCCCCGCCTCGACCGCCTTCAGGCCGTCCGGAGTGCCGTCGAAGCCGACCACCTGGACCGACTTCCCGGCCCTCGACCCCAGCGCCTTGATCGCGCCCAGCGCCATCTCGTCGTTCTCGGCGAAGACGCCGTCGATGTCCGGGTGGGCCTGGAGGAGGTTGGTCATGACGTCGAGGCCCTTGGTGCGGTCGAAGTCGGCCGGCTGCTTGGCGACGACCTTGATACCCGGGTATGCCTTCAGGCCCTCGGCGAAGCCCGCGCCGCGCTCACGGCTGGCGGACGTGCCGGCCTGGCCCTGCAGGATCACGATGGTGCCCTTGCCGCCCAGCTTCTCGGCGAGCGCCTTGGCGCCCAGCTCGCCGCCCTCGACGTTGTCGGAGGCCACCAGAGCCGCCGTGTCCGCCTTGTTGACGCCGCGGTCGACGCCCACCACCGGGATGTCGGCCTTGTTGGCCGCCCGGACCGACGGGCCCGCCGCGTCCGAGTCCACCGGGTTGACGATGATCGAGCCGACGCCCTCGGACGTGAAGTTCTGCACCTGGTTGGCCTGCTGCGAGGCGTCGTTCTGCGCGTCGGTGACCGTCAGGTCGACGCCCAGCCTCTTCGCCTCCGCCTCCGCGCCGGCCCGGATCTGCACGAAGAACGGGTTGTTGAGGGTCGACAGCGACAGGCCGACCTTCTGCGTCGTCGCCGACGAGGAGCCGCCGTGCAGGAAGGACGTGGCCCCCACGATCGCGGCCGCGACCACGGCCGCGAGGACGTACGTCGCCGCCTGCTTGCCCCGGCTGCCGGGCGCTCCGGCACCGGCCGCCGCGGGCGTCGCCCCGGCCTTGCGCCGCACCGTGTCCAGCAGCACCGCCAGCGCGATGACGACGCCGATGACGACCTGCTGCCAGAAGGCGGACACCGAAAGGAGGTTGAGGCCGTTGCGCAGCACCGCCAGGATCAGCGCGCCGATCAGCGTGCCGGACGCCTTGCCGGTGCCGCCCGCCAGCGAGGCGCCGCCGATGACGACCGCCGCGATGGCGTCGAGCTCGTAGCCCTGCGCGGCCTGCGGCTGCGCGGAGGACAGCCGGGCGGCGAGGACGATGCCCGCGGCGGCGGCGAACAGACCGGAGAGGGCGTAGATCGCGAGCTTCTGCTTCTTCACGCGCAGACCGGAGAGGCGGGCCGCCTCCTCGTTGCCGCCGATCGCGTACATCGAGCGGCCGATGTACGTCCGCCCCAGCACGAACGCCGTGATCAGCCCCATGCCGACCATCACGAGCACCGGCACCGGCAGCCAGCCGCCGAGGGCGTCGCCGAGGCGCGAGACCGAGTCGGGCAAGGCGATCGGGGAGCCCTGGGAGATCACCAGGGACAGGCCGCGGGCCACCGACAGCATGGCCAGCGTCGCGATGAACGGCGGGAGCTTGCCGTACGAGATCAGGAAGCCGTTGACCAGGCCGCACGCTATGCCGGTCGCGACGGCCAGCAGGACGGCGAGGAAGACCGGCACGCCCTCGGACGTGGCGCTCCAGGCGAGGACGGTGGCCGACAGGGCGGCGACCGAGCCGACCGACAGGTCGATGCCCGCCGAGACGATGACGAAGGTCACGCCGAAGGCGAGGATGGCGGTCACGGCCGCCTGGATACCGACGTTGAGGAGGTTGTCGGCCGTCAGGAAGTCGCCGGACAGCGCCGACATCGCGACGACGAGGACGATGAGCGCGGTGAGCGCGCCGTTGTCGAGCAGGAGGCGGCGCAGGCCGCCCGAGGCGTCACGCGCGCCCGCCGAGCTCTTGAGCGTGTCAGTGGCCACGGGTGGCCTCCGTTCCGGTCTTGTCGTGGGTGGGAGAACTGACGGCGAGCGCCATCACGGCGTCCTGGGTCGCCTCGTCGGCCGTGAGCTCGCCCGCGATCCGGCCCTGGGCCATGACCAGGACCCGGTCGCTCATGCCGAGGACCTCCGGCAGATCGCTGGAGATCATGAGCACGGCGGCGCCCTGTGCGGTGAGTTCGTTGATGAGCTGGTAGATCTCGACCTTGGCGCCGACGTCGATCCCGCGCGTCGGCTCGTCCAGGATCAGCACCCTGGTGTCGGCCAGCAGCCACTTGCCGATGACGACCTTCTGCTGGTTGCCGCCGGACAGTGTCCGCACATGCTGCCCGAGTCCCGCCATCCGCACCCCGAGCTGCCCCGCGATCCTCGCGGCGGCCGCGCGCTGCCCCTTGAGGTCGACGAGCCCCGCGCGCGTGGCCGAACGCAGCGTCACCAGCCCGAGGTTCTCCTCGACGGACGCGTCCAGCACCAGGCCCTGGCCCTTGCGGTCCTCGGGGACGAGCCCGATCCCCGCGGTCATCGCCGCGTTGACGTCGTGTCTGGCGATCGAACTGCCGGCGACCTTCACGGTGCCCTTGTCGTACGGGTCGGCCCCGAACACCGCCCGCACGACCTCCGTACGACCGGCGCCGACCAGCCCCGCGATGCCGACCACCTCACCGGCGTGCACCTCGAAGCTGACGTCGTGGAAGACGCCGTCCCTGGTCAGCCCCTCGACGGTGAGCAACGCGGCGCCCTTGTCGGGCCGTTCGCGCGGGTACTGCTGCTCGATCGAGCGGCCCACCATGAGCCGTACGAGCTCGTCCTCGGGTGTCGACGCCGGCACCTGCCCGACGCTCCTGCCGTCCCGGATGACCGTGACCCGGTCGCCCAGGGCGGCGATCTCCTCCAGATGGTGGGTGATGAAGACGATCCCGACGCCGTCCTCGCGCAGTCTGCGCACGATCGCGAACAGCTTCTCGACCTCCTCGGAGGTCAGCACGGCGGTCGGCTCGTCCATGATCAGCACGCGCGCGTCCAGGCTGAGTGCCTTGGCGATCTCGACCATCTGGAGGCGCGCGATGCCGAGTTCGCGGACACGCGCGCGTGGTGAGACGTTCACGCCCACGCGCGCGAGGAGGACCTCGGCGTCGGCCTCCATCCTCTTCCGGTCGATCATCCCGAAGCGGCGCGGCTGGCGCCCCAGGAAGATGTTCTCGGCGACCGTCAGATCGGGTACGAGGTTGAACTCCTGGTAGATGGTGGCGATCCCGAGGCGCTCGGAGTCCTGCGCACCGTGGATGCGCGTCTCCTCGCCGCCGACCAGGATCCGCCCGGCGTCGGGCGTGTGGGCACCGGAGAGCATCTTGATCAGGGTGCTCTTGCCCGCGCCGTTCTCACCGAGCAGCACATGCACCTCGCCCCGGCGCAGGTCGAAGTCGACACCGTCCAGCGCGACCACGCCCGGGAAGGTCTTCCGTATGCCCTCGATGCGCAGCAACTCGTCCGGGTTGCTCACGACGTGCTCCTTTGCACTGGGGTGGGGTTCTCGCCGCACGAGCGGCGTACGACGAGACGGGCGGGGAGGGTGACGGACTCGCCGGGCCGCCCCTCGATGCGGTCGACCAGGGCCCGTACGGCGGCCCGGCCCAGCTCGCCCGTCGGCTGGGCGATCGCGGTGACCGGCGGATCGGTGTGCACGAACCACGGGATGTCGTCGAACGCGGCGAGCGCCAGGTCGTCCGGCACCCGCAGCCCACGCGCGCGTACGGCGTCCAGCGCGCCGAGCGCCATCAGGTTGTCGGCCGCGAAGACGACCTCGGGCGGCTCCGGCAGGTCCAGGAACCCCTCGGTGACCCGGCGCCCGCTCTCGGCCTGGAAGTCGCCCTGGCCTATGTAGGCGGCGGGGAGTTCGAGCCCGTGCGCGCCGAGCGCCTCCCGGAAGGCTTCGACGCGCTCGCGCCCGGTCGTGGTCGCCGCCGGTCCCGCGATGATCGCGAGCCGCCGGTGCCCGAGCCCGTGCAGATGCGCCACCAGGTCCCGTACCGCACCGCGCCCGTCCGCCCGCACCACCGGCGCCTCCACGCCCGGGATCCACCGGTCCACGAAGACCATCGGCGTCCCCGCCCGCGCGGCGTCCAGCATCAGCGGGGAACCGCCGTCGGTGGGGGAGACCAGCAGGCCGTCGATCCGGCGGTCCAGCAGGTTCCGTACGTGATGGTCCTGGAGGTCGGGACGCTCGTCGGCGTTGCCGATGATCACGCTGTAGCCGAGCGCCCGGGCCTCCTCCTCGACGGAGCGGGCCAGCTCGGTGAAGTAGGGGTTCATCACGTCACTGATGACCAGGCCGAGGGTGTGGGTCTGGTCGGTGCGCAGAGAGCGGGCGACGGCGTTCGGGCGGTAGCCCAGGGCCTCGACGGCGGCCAGCACGCGCGTGCGTGCCTCGGCGCTGACCGACGGATGGTCGTTCAGGACGCGCGAGACCGTGGCGACGGAGACGCCCGCCTCGGCAGCGACGTCCTTGATGCTCGCCATCGCCGCTCCACCTCCTTGTGGATCGTGCAGGGGGTCGATGCTCGTGGAATCGATTACATCGACGTGTACGGAGGATTGGAATCGATTACACGGCCGTTGATCAAGCCCTCAACCACATCCCGAGACCGGATCGTGATGTCGCGGGGCGGCCCGGGGCGGTCCAGTCTGGAAGTGCGGGGGTCGTTTCCTCGGGGCCCATGCGGGCCGGAGCGGAGGAGCCATGACTGCGGCGGCTCGGAATGACGTCCCTGTCGCGATGGAAGGCGACGGCGTGGAGTTGCGCATCAAGCCCATCGGCGGCGGGATGTCGGTCGGCTACATACGCCTGCCGCAGGGCACGGACATGGGCCCGGCCCTGAAGGGCATGCCCGACGACGCGTGCCAGTGCCCGCACTGGGGCTACCTGCTCAAAGGGCGGCTGGTGATGCACACGGCCGAGGGCGAGCACACGTACGAGGCGGGACAGGCCTACTACTGGGCGCCCGGCCATGTGCCCGTCGCCCTGGAGGACTGCGAGTTCGTGGAATTCTCGCCGACGGAGGACTTCCAGAAGGTGATCGACCACGTGGCGTCCCAGGCCGGGTGACGGCCGGGCGGCGGCGGGGCAGGCGGCCGGCCCGGCGGCCGCTGTGTCCACAGGCCGTCCACGTTGTCGGACCCGGGCGGTAGCGTCGGATCATGTCCAATCAGGCGGGGAGCGGCGAGCGGCGACTGGCGGTACTCGAAGGCGTCCTGGAGCGCATCACGTACGCCAACGAGGAGAACGGCTACACGGTCGCCCGCGTCGACACCGGCCGAGGCGGCGGCGACCTCCTCACGGTCGTCGGCGCGCTGCTCGGCGCCCAGGTCGGCGAGTCGCTGCGGATGGAGGGCCGCTGGGGCTCCCACCCGCAGTACGGCAAGCAGTTCACCGTCGAGAACTACACGACCCTCCTGCCGGCCACGGTCCAGGGCATCCGCCGCTACCTCGGCTCCGGCCTGGTCAAGGGCATCGGCCCGGTCTTCGCCGACCGCATCACCCAGCACTTCGGCCTGGACACCCTCAAGATCATCGAGGAGGAGCCCAAACGGCTCATCGAGGTGCCCGGCCTCGGCCCCAAGCGCACCAAGAAGATCGCCGACGCCTGGGAGGAGCAGAAGGCGATCAAGGAGGTCATGCTCTTCCTGCAGACCGTCGAGGTGTCGACGTCGATCGCGGTGCGCATCTACAAGAAGTACGGCGACGCCTCGATCTCGGTCGTCAAGAACCAGCCGTACCGGCTGGCGGCCGACGTCTGGGGCATCGGCTTCCTCACCGCCGACAAGATCGCCCAGTCCGTCGGCATCCCGCACGACAGCCCGGAGCGCGTGAAGGCGGGCCTGCAGTACGCGCTGTCGCAGGCCACCGACCAGGGCAACTGCTACCTGCCTGAGGAGCGGCTCATCGCGGACGCGGTGAAGCTGCTCCAGGTCGACACGGGGCTGGTCATCGAGTGCCTCGCGGAGCTGGCCCAGGTCCCCGAGGACGGCGGCGACCCCGGTGTCGTATGGGAGAAGGTCCCCGGCCCCGACGGCGACTCGGAACCGGTCACCGCCGTCTACCTGGTCCCCTTCCACCGGGCCGAACTCTCCCTGTCCGCCCAGCTGTTGCGCCTGCTGCGCACGGACGAGGACCGGATGCCGGGCTTTCGCGACGTGGCCTGGGACAAGGCGCTGGGCTGGCTGCGGGGCCGTACGGGCGTGGACCTGGCCCCCGAGCAGGAGGCCGCCGTCAAGCTGGCGCTGACGAAGAAGGTCGCCGTCCTCACCGGCGGACCCGGCTGCGGCAAGTCCTTCACCGTGCGCTCGATCGTGGAGCTGGCCCGCGCCAAGAAGGCCAGGGTCGTGCTCGCCGCCCCCACCGGCCGCGCCGCCAAGCGCCTCGCCGAACTCACCGGCGCCGAGGCGTCCACCGTCCACCGCCTCCTGGAGCTCAAGCCCGGCGGCGACGCGGCCTACGACAGGGACCGTCCGCTCCAGGCGGACCTGGTGGTGGTCGACGAGGCGTCCATGCTGGACCTGCTGCTCGCCAACAAGCTGGTCAAGGCCGTACCGCCGGGCGCCCATCTGATCTTCGTCGGGGACGTGGACCAGTTGCCCAGCGTCGGCGCCGGGGAGGTCCTGCGGGACCTCCTGGCCGAGGGCGGCCCGATCCCGGCCGTGCGTCTCACGCGCGTGTTCCGCCAGGCCCAGCAGTCGGGCGTGGTGACGAACGCCCACCGGATCAACGCCGGGCAGCACCCCGTCACCGACGGCATGAAGGACTTCTTCCTGTTCGTCGAGGACGACACGGAGGCCGCCGGACGCCTCACCGTGGACGTGGCCGCCCGTCGGATTCCGGCCAAGTTCGGCCTGGACCCGCGCCGGGACGTCCAGGTCCTGGCCCCCATGCACCGGGGGCCGGCCGGCGCGGGCACCCTGAACGGCCTGCTCCAGCAGGCCGTCACCCCAGGACGCCCCGATCTGCCGGAGAAGCGGTTCGGCGGCCGGGTCTTCCGTGTCGGCGACAAGGTCACCCAGATTCGCAACAATTACGAGAAAGGGAAGAACGGCGTCTTCAACGGCACCGTGGGCGTGGTCACCTCGCTCGACCCGGTCGACCAGCGCCTGACGGTGCTGACGGACGAGGACGAGGAGGTTCCGTACGAGTTCGACGAACTGGACGAACTGGCGCATGCGTACGCGGTGACGATCCACCGTTCACAGGGAAGTGAATATCCCGCAGTGGTGATCCCCGTCACCACCGGAGCGTGGATGATGCTCCAGCGGAACCTGCTGTACACGGCGGTGACCCGCGCCAAGCGGCTGGTCGTCCTCGTGGGTTCACGCAAGGCGATCGGTCAGGCGGTGCGCACGGTGTCGGCGGGCCGGCGCTGCACGGCGCTCGACCACCGGCTCCGGGGCGCTTGACCTGTTTTCCGTCCCGCCATGACCCACCCCCCTGACCTGCCGGTTCGCGAGGCATCGAAAAAAATGATCGATCAAACGAGTCGTGAAGGTCACAGAGCACTTCCAGATGGGGAAAACAGCGGGCAGGATGACAAGTTGGCGGCACTGAGTGCCGCCAATAGGCCCAATGGTCGACCCCGAGTGCACTCTCCTGAGCCGAATGGGGGAGGGTAGAGACAGTCAGGGCAACCTCGAAGATGAGGCACAACGTCGGTGAGGGAAGACGTGAGCGACAACTCTGTAGTACTGCGGTACGACGGCAACGAGTACACCTACCCGGTGATCGACGGCACCGTCGGTGACAAGGGCTTCGACATCGGCAAGCTCCGAGCCCAGACCGGTCTGGTGACCCTGGACAGCGGCTACGGCAACACCGCCGCCTACAAATCCGCCATCACCTACCTCGACGGTGAGCAGGGCATCCTCCGGCACCGCGGCTACCCGATCGAGCAGCTGGCCGAGCGCTCCACCTTCCTGGAGGTGGCCTACCTGCTGATCAACGGCGAGCTGCCGACCGTCGACGAGCTCGCGACGTTCAAGAACGACATCACTCAGCACACCCTGCTGCACGAGGACGTCAAGAACTTCTACAAGGGCTTCCCGCGCGACGCCCACCCGATGGCCATGCTGTCGTCGGTCGTCTCCGCGCTGTCCACCTTCTACCAGGACAGCCACAACCCGTTCGACGAGCGGCAGCGCAACCTCTCGACGATCCGCCTGCTCGCCAAGCTCCCGACGATCGCGGCGTACGCCTACAAGAAGTCGATCGGCCACCCGTTCGTCTACCCGCGCAACGACCTCGGCTACGTCGAGAACTTCCTGCGCATGACCTTCTCGGTGCCGGCGCAGGAGTACGAGCTCGACCCGATCGTGGTCGCGGCCCTGGACAAGCTGCTGATCCTGCACGCGGACCACGAGCAGAACTGCTCGACCTCCACGGTCCGCCTGGTCGGCTCCTCGCAGGCGAACATGTTCGCCTCGATCTCCGCCGGCATCAACGCCCTGTGGGGTCCGCTGCACGGCGGTGCCAACCAATCCGTGCTGGAGATGCTCGAGGGCATCCGCGACTCGGGCGGCGACGTCGACTCCTTCATCCGCAAGGTGAAGAACAAGGAGGACGGCGTCCGCCTGATGGGCTTCGGCCACCGGGTGTACAAGTCCTTCGACCCGCGCGCCAAGATCATCAAGGCCGCGGCCCACGATGTCCTCTCCGCCCTCGGCAAGTCCGACGAGCTGCTGGACATCGCGCTGAAGCTGGAGGAGCACGCGCTCTCCGACGACTACTTCGTCTCGCGCAACCTCTACCCGAACGTCGACTTCTACACCGGCCTGATCTACCGGGCCATGGGCTTCCCGACCGAGATGTTCACGGTCCTGTTCGCCCTCGGCCGTCTTCCGGGCTGGATCGCCCAGTGGCACGAGATGATCAAGGAGCCGGGCTCCCGCATCGGCCGCCCGCGCCAGATCTACACGGGCGTGGTGGAGCGCGACTTCGTTCCCGTCGAGGAGCGCTGAGCCTCGTCACCAGGAGCCCCGTGCCCGGCCTCGGCCGGGTGCGGGGCTCTCGTGTGTCCGCGGGTCCGCGGGCGCGGGACGTGCGCGTGTGCGCGGATAAAAGAAGGCGCCCTGGCGCCGGTCCCCCCACGGGCCGACGTCCAGGGCGCCTTCCCATGTCCCGGTGCGGATTCCCCCCACGGGATCCGGCCGGGCGTCTGTGAAGACAGCGCCTGAATCGCTGTTGAGCACAACGAGCAAAACTCGTCGTACTCATGGGTGTGCGGTCTGCCGGGACAGCGCACGCTCGGGAGGGCCGCTCAAAGCTTCCCGACGTGCGTGCCCCGGCAACGCAACTCTGAGGAAGTCCCCCAAGACATCCTCAGATGCCAGGTGGCGCCCCCCAAGACGCCGTCTGACATCGTCAACTTAGACCTTCGAACCCCTTCGATGGTTACCTTCACATCACTGTGATCTGCGTCTCTTGCATATGTCCGTTAGGTGCGCAAGAGCCCCGATATGGCGATCGGGACCCCAGCGTAAGGACGGTGCGCGAGTCTTGTGAAGAGCTTATGTGAGCCGGGCGCCGGACTCCAGAGGGACCCAGTGGGGTTCTTGCTACTAATTCACCGGAACGTCCGCAACCGCAGGCTGTTCGTCACCACGAACACCGACGAGAACGCCATCGCGGCCCCCGCGATCATCGGGTTCAGCAATCCCGCCGCGGCCAGCGGCAACGCGGCGACGTTGTACCCGAAGGCCCACACGAGGTTGCCCTTGATCGTGGCCAGCGTCCGGCGGGACAGCCGGATCGCGTCCGCCGCCACCCGCAGATCCCCGCGCACCAGCGTCAGATCGCCGGCCTCGATCGCCGCGTCCGTCCCCGTCCCCAGGGCGAGACCCAGATCGGCGGTGGCGAGCGCCGCCGCGTCGTTGACGCCGTCGCCGACCATGGCGACGCACCGTCCCTCGCGCCGCAACCGCCGTACGGTCTCCACCTTGTCCTCGGGCAGCACCTCCGCGATCACCTGATCGATACCGACCGCGTGCGCCACCGCCTCGGCGACCGCCCGGTTGTCCCCCGTCAGCAGCACCGGAGTGAGGCCCAGCGCGCGCAGCTCGCGCACCGCCTCGGCGCTGGTCTCCTTCACCGCGTCCGCGACCGTGACGACACCGCGCACCGCCCCGTCCCAGGCGACCACGACGGCCGTACGGCCGTCCCGCTCGGCCTCGTCCTTGACGCGGGCGAGCTCGGCGGGCAGCGCGGCGTGCTCGGCGAGTCGCCCCACGGCCACGTCATGGCCCTCCACGCGCCCGCGTACGCCCCTCCCGGGCGCGTTCTCGAACTCCTCGACCTCCGGCAGCCGCCCGAGCCGCTCCTCGGCGCCCACGGCGACCGCACGCGCGACAGGATGCTCCGAGGCGTGCTCCACGGCCCCCGCGAGCCGCAGCACCTGCTCCTCGTCGGCTCCCTCGGCGGCGTACACCTGCTGGAGGGCCATGCGGCCCGTGGTGACCGTGCCGGTCTTGTCGAGGACGACGGTGTCGACGCGGCGCGTGGACTCCAGTACCTCGGGGCCCTTGATGAGGATGCCGAGCTGCGCCCCGCGGCCCGTGCCGACCATGAGGGCCGTGGGGGTGGCGAGCCCCAGGGCACAGGGGCAGGCGATGATCAGCACCGCGACGGCCGCGGTGAACGCGGCGACCGTGTCGTCGGTGGCGCCGAGCCACCCGCCGAAGGTGGCGACCGCGAGGGCGATCACCGCGGGCACGAAGACCGCGGAGACACGGTCGGCGAGCCGCTGCACCTCGGCCTTGCCGTTCTGCGCGTCCTCCACCAGCTGCGCCATGCGCGCGAGCCGGGTGTCGGCGCCGACCCGGGTCGCCTCGACGACGAGCCGCCCGGCGGTGTTGACCGTGGCTCCGGTGACCGCGTCCCCGACCGTCACGTCCACCGGCACCGACTCGCCGGTCAGCATGGCGGCGTCCACCGCGGAGGCGCCCTCGACGACGGTGCCGTCGGTGGCGATCTTCTCGCCGGGCCGTACGACGAACCGGTCGCCGACGGCCAGCCGGTCGACGGGGACCCGGACCTCGCGTCCGTCCCGCAGGACGGCCACGTCCTTCGCGCCGAGTTCCATCAGGGCGCGCAGTGCCGCTCCCGCGCGCCGTTTGGCCCGGGCCTCCAGATACCGGCCGAGGAGGAGGAAGGCGACGACTCCGGAGGCCACTTCGAGGTAGATCTGCGAGGCGCCGTCCACCCGCGAGACGGTGAACTCGAAGTCGTGGCGCATGCCGGTCATGCCGGCGTCACCGAGGAACAGGGCCCACAGGGACCACGCGTAGGCGGCCAGCGTGCCCAGGGAGACGAGCGTGTCCATGGTCGCCGCGCCGTGCCGAACGCCGGTGAACGCGGCCCGGTGGAAGGGCAGCGCGCCCCAGACGACGACCGGCGAGGCGAGGGTGAGCGCGAGCCACTGCCAGTTGTCGAACTGCAGCGCCGGGATCATCGACAGCAGGACGACGGGGACGGCGAGCAGGGCGGAGACGGTGAAGCGCCGGCGGTAGGAGGCCAGTTCGGGGTCTTGCGGAGCTTCCCGCGGAGTCTCCCGCGATGCCGGTTCCGGCGGAGCCGGCACCGCCGCCGTGTAACCCGTCTTCTCCACGGTGGCGATCAGGTCGGCGACCTGGATGCCCGGGGGATGGCTGACCTTCGCCTTCTCCGTCGCGAAGTTCACCGTGGCGGTGACGCCGTCCATGCGGTTGAGCTTCTTCTCGACGCGGGCCGCGCAGGAGGCGCAGGTCATCCCGCCGATGAGCAGCTCGACGTCCGAGGTGCGGGTCGGCGCGGTTGTGCCGGGCACGGCGGGAGTGCCGGGCGAGTCGGTCGTGCCGGTCGGTCCGGTCATCGGCGGTTGGTCGGTGGTGCGGGGCATGCCAGGCTCAGGCCTTGCCGACCAGTTCGAAGCCCGCCTCGTCGACGGCCGCGCGCACGGCCTCCTCGTCCAGCGGGGCGGCCGAGACGACGGTGACCTCGCCGGTCGAGGCGACGGCCTTCACCGAGCTGACACCGGGGAGCTCGGAGATCTCGCCGGAGACGGCACCCTCGCAGTGGCCGCAGCTCATGCCGCTCACCTTGTAGACGGCGGTGACGGAACCCGGGGTGTCGGTCTGGGCGGTCATGTCGTTCTCCTCGTCGAGGCATGTGGGGCTGACGGGACCCACGGGTCCCTCCAGGTCCACGGTATACCCCTACGGGGTATTTCTCCAAGAGGGGTGGCCGTCGAGCGGGGCAGGCCGCGTACCGCGCCGTCGGCGGAGCGTCCGGGGTCCGCGATGATCTCCGTGCAAGGAGCGCGAACCGAAATCCGTGCAAGGAGCGCCAACCGAAAGGAGACCGGGATGCGGGCTGTCGTGTTCGAGCGGTACGGGGAGGAGGCCGAGGTGCGCGAGGTGCCCGACCCCCGCCCCGCACCGCACGGCGTGATCGTGCGCGTCGAGGCCACCGGCCTGTGCAGAAGCGACTGGCACGGCTGGCAGGGCCACGACCCGGACATCGCCCTCCCGCACGTGCCCGGACACGAGCTGGCCGGGGTCGTGGAGGCAGTCGGCGCTCGCGTCACGGGCTGGCGTCCCGGCGACCGGGTCACCGTGCCCTTCGTGTGCGCCTGCGGCAACTGTGGGGCGTGTGCGGCGGGGGACCAGCAGGTGTGCGAACACCAGACCCAGCCCGGCTTCACCCACTGGGGCTCCTTCGCCCAGTACGTGGCGCTGGACCATGCCGACGTCAACCTCGTCGCCGTACCGCCGGGGATGTCCTTCGCGACGGCGGCCTCACTCGGCTGCCGGTTCGCCACGGCGTTCCGGGCGGTCGTGCAGCGGGGGCGGGTCGCCGCGGGGGAGTGGGTCGCGGTGCACGGCTGCGGCGGGGTCGGCCTGTCGGCGGTGATGATCGCCGCGGCGTCGGGCGCGCGGGTCGTCGCGGTGGACGTCTCACCGAAGGCGCTGGACCTGGCGCGGGAGTTCGGGGCGGTGGCGTGCGTGGACGCGTCGAGCACGCAGGACACCGCGGCCGCGGTACGCGAACTGACCGACGGCGGCGCCCAGCTCTCCCTGGACGCCCTCGGCTCCCCCGCCACCTGCGTCGCCTCGGTCGACGGCCTGCGCCGCCGGGGCCGGCACGTCCAGGTGGGGCTGCTGCCCTCGACATCCGGCACGACCCCCGTCCCGATGGCCCGCGCCATCGCCCTCGAACTGGAACTGCTGGGCAGCCACGGCATGGCGGCGCACACCTACCCGCCGATGCTGGAGCTGGTGCGGGCGGGCGTGCTGCGGCCGGATCTGCTGGTGACGTCGACGATCCCGTTGGACGCCGTGCCGTCGGCGCTGGCGGCGATGGGGACGGCGCCGGGGGCGGGGGTGACGGTCATCGAGCCGTGGAGTTGACGGCGGTGAGGTCGGGACGGCCGCGGTGTGCCTCCCACTCGCGGTCCAGGATGGCCATGACCACCCAGTCGACCCACTGACCGTCCCTCAGATCGGCCTCCCGTCGGACTCCTTCCACCACGAACCCGACCTTCTCGTACACCCGCAGGGCCCGGTGGTTGTGGCCGTACGCCTCCAACTGGATGCGGTGCAGGCCGAGTTGCTCGAAGCCATACCCGACGATGAGCCGCGTGGCCTCGGTGCCGAGCCCTCGGCCACGCCCCCGTGGCCCGATGAGCGTGCGGAACTCACAACTGCGTGCCGCGGCATTCCACTCGTACAGCACTACTTCGCCGACGAGTTCGCCGGTGGCACGGTCGGTGACGGCCAGGTCGAGGCGGTCGGGCTGCTCGGAGCGGGTGCCGTACCAGGCACGGAGCCGCTCCGGGGTCAGCTCGCCGGAGGGGGACTCGTCGGTGAAGCGCAGGACCTCGGGGTCTTCGATGATGTCGCCCATGACAGCGGCGTCGGCCTCGGTGAAGGGCCGCAGCACGGTTGTGTCGCCGGTGAGTAAGGGCTTGACGGAGAAGTCGCTCATGGAGCGACTGTGCCCCACGACAGGAGTGGGGCACAGCTGGTTTTTCCGGGCTGTCAGTCCACTCTGCGCCCTCGGTTGCCCGGACGGGAGGCCACCCACGCCCGGACGGTGTCGGGGTACCAGAAGGGCTTGCCGCCCTCGACATGGTCGGGCGGGGGCAGCAGCCCGTGCTTGCGGTACGACCGCACGGTGTCCGGCTGCACCTTGATGTGCGCCGCGATCTCCTTGTAGGACCAGAGCACTCGGTCGGTCATCATTGGCACCTCCTTGCGCGCGCCGCGGCGGCGACCGGGAGCGGTCGTCGGGGGGACCGTGCGCTGCGCTGGCGATCACAAAGCCTGTGTCCGGTCAACGACGCGCAGGGAGCAGCGGACAGGGGCTGTGCACCGGGTGTGACGCGAGGCCCGCGTACATGGGACACCCGTGACAGGAAAGGTGCGCTTGTGACAGAGCTGCCGCAAAGGCGCACGCCGGTGGCAGGGCGCGGCGCGTTGACAGGAGGCCGCCGAAAGGCCCGACGAGGACGCGATGGGGGCCGGCCCGCCGCGTCGGACCCGGCCCGCCAGCTCCCCCGCCTCGAACGGCTCGTTCGCCGAGGGCCACAGCCTGCACTCAGCCGAGCTCGCGGGTCTCAGCCGAGCTCGCGGGTCTTGGAAAAAAGCGCACCGTGCTCGGACGCGAGGACCAGCCTCGTCGCCTCGCCCGCCGGCCGGTCCGAAACCTCTGTGGACAAGACACCTAGGCGCCCCTACGCCCCACAGGACCTCAAAAACGCCCGAGTCCGCTGAGCGATGGGCAACGGCTTGTCCGGCTCACAGGGGTACATGTCCTGCTCGACAATCGCGAACAGATCGACATCCAGCTTCTGCGCGGCCTCCAGCACCGGCCCCAACGCGGGCACGCCACCAGGCGGCTCACACATCACCCCCTGAGCCACGGCCGGCCCGAACGGCGTCCCCTTGGCCCGGACATCCGCCAGGATCTCGGGATCCACCTGCTTGAGATGCAGATATCCGATCCGCGACCCGTACGTCTCGATCAGCTTCACGCTGTCCCCGCCGCAGTACGCGTAGTGCCCGGTGTCCAGGCACAGCGACACCAGCTCGGAGTCCGTGCCGTCCAGGAACCGGACGACGTTCTCCTCGCTGTCGATGTGCGTGTCGGCGTGCGGGTGGACGACGATCTTCAGCCCGTACCGCTCCCGCACCTCCCGGCCCAGCCGCTCGGTCAGCGAGGTCAGGTTCCGCCACTGCTCCGGTGTCAAAGAGCTCGGCTCCAGCACCTCACCGGTCTTGTCGTCCCGCCAGAAGGACGGGATGACGACCAGGTGCTTCGCGCCCATCGCCTGCGCGAGCACCGCATTGTCCGCGACATGCGCCCACGTCTTCTCCCACACGGCTTCACCGTGGTGCAGGCCCGTGAACACCGTCCCGGCCGACACCTTCAGGCCACGCTTGTGCGTCTCCTCGGCGAGGACGGCGGGATCGGTCGGCAGATACCCGTACGGGCCCAGCTCGATCCACTCGTAGCCGGAGTCGGCGACCTCGTCGAGGAAGCGCTGCCAGGGGACCTGCTGCGGGTCGTCGGGGAACCAGACCCCCCACGAGTCGGGAGCCGAGCCGATGCGGATGCGGGACAGTGAGGGCTGAGGTGACAACGACGTCATGGCGGTCAGCTTCGGCGGGCACGGCAAGCGCTGTCAAGGTCTGGTCCGAATGTCTGGACAAAACATTGACAGGGCTGCGTGCGGCGGACTACAAAGCCCGGGAGAGCCGATACGAAGGGAACGCGATGGCGTACGACCTGATCACCATGGGGCGGATCGGAGTGGACCTCTACCCGCTGCAGACCGGCGTCCCGCTGCCGCAGGTCACCTCCTTCGGCAAGTTCCTCGGCGGCTCGGCGACGAACGTCGCGGTCGCCGCGGCCCGCCTGGGGCGCCGTACCGCGGTGATCACCCGCACCGGCGACGACCCGTTCGGCGCCTACCTCCACGAGGCCCTCCAGGGCTTCGGCGTCGACGACCGCTGGGTCACCCCGGTGCCGGGCCTGCCCACCCCCGTCACCTTCTGCGAGGTCTTCCCGCCGGACGACTTCCCGCTGTACTTCTACCGGCAGCCCAAGGCCCCGGACCTGGAGATCGACGCCCACGAGCTCGACCTCGACGCGATCCGCGACACCCGTGTCTTCTGGATCACCGGCACCGGCCTGAGTGAGGAGCCCAGCCGTACGGCGACGCTCGCGGCCCTCGCCCATCGCGCGAAGGCCGGCACGACGGTCTTCGACCTCGACTGGCGCCCCATGTTCTGGAAGGACCCGGCCGCGGCCCGTCCCTTCTACGCCGAGGCGCTCAAGCACACCACCGTCGCCGTCGGCAACCTCGACGAGGTGGAGGTCGCGACGGGTGTCCGGGAGCCGAAGGCCGCCGCCCGGGCGCTGCTGGACGCCGGTGTGGAGATCGCGGTCGTCAAGCAGGGCCCCAAGGGTGTCCTCGCCGTCGACAACAAGGGCGACCAGGCCGAGGTCCCGCCGCTCCCCGTGAACGTCCTCAACGGTCTCGGCGCCGGTGACGCCTTCGGCGGTTCCCTCTGCCACGGCCTGCTCGAAGGCTGGGACCTGGAGAAGATCATGCGGCACGCCAACGCCGCCGGGGCCATCGTCGCCTCCCGCCTGGAGTGCTCCTCCGCCATGCCGACGCCGGACGAGATCGAGGCCGCCATCGCCGCGGGGGCCGTCAAGTGAGCGTCGACGTCGCGGAACTCGTCCGCCTGCGCACCCGGCATCCCGAAGCGGTCGCGGAGGCGGCGGCACGCCGTGTCCGCCGGCCCCTCCTCGGCGACTCCGGCCGGCTGATGATCGTCGCCGCCGACCACCCCGCCCGCGGCGCGCTCGGCGTCGGCGGCCGCAGCATGGCCATGGCCAACCGCGCCGACCTCCTCGAACGCCTCTGCCTGGCCCTCTCCCGCCCCGGCGTCGACGGCGTCCTCGCCACCGCCGACATCCTCGACGACCTGCTGCTCCTCGGCGCCCTCGACGGCAAGGTCGTCATGGGCTCCATGAACCGCGGTGGCCTGCAGGGCGCCAGCTTCGAACTCGACGACCGCTTCACCGGCCACCGCCCCGAGGACATCCAGCGCCTCGGCTTCGACGCCGGCAAGCTGCTGCTGCGCATCGACTACGCCGACCCGGGCTCCCTCACCACCATGGAGTCCACCGCCCGCGCCATCGACGACATGGCCGCGCGGCGACTCCCGGTCTTCGTCGAGCCCTTCATCAGCCACCGCACCCCCGAGGGCAAGGTCAGGAACGACCTGTCCGCCGAGGCCGTCACCAGGTCCATCGCCATCGCCTCCGGCCTGGGCGGCACCTCCGCCTACACCTGGCTGAAGGTGCCGGTCACCGAGAACCCCGACGACATGGCCGAGGTCATGGCGACCTCCACGCTGCCCGCCGTGCTGCTCGGCGGCGAGGTCGGGGGCTCCCCCGAAGATCAGGCGGGGGCGTACGAGAAGTGGCGCGGCGCCCTCCAACTGCCCACCGTGCGGGGCCTGGTGGTGGGTCGCTCGTTGCTCTACCCGGCGGACGGGGACGTGGCCGCCGCCGTCGACACCGCCGTAGGACTGCTGTGAGGGCCCCATGACCAACGAGCTGTACCTCGCGAAGGGCGCCACCGCGAACGCTCAGTACGCCGTCGACATCGACCCCGGGCGGGCCGGCTGGACCCACAGCAGTCTGCGGATCGTCGAGCTGGAGCCGGGCGGCACGCACACCTTCACGAGCGGTGACAGCGAGTGGATCGTGCTGCCGCTGAACGGCGGCTGCGCCGTTCGCATCAAGAACGACCAAAGGAACGACGAGTTCCAACTCCTGGGCAGGGAAAGCGTATTCAGTGGAGTCACCGACTTCGCGTACGTTCCCCGGGACGCCCGGGCACAGATCGCCTCCGGCGCGGGTGGCCGCTTTGCTTTGGCAGGAGCGAAGTGCGAGCGAAGACTCCCCGCCCGCTACGGCCCCGCGCCGGAGGTTCCCGTCGAGCAGCGCGGCAGCGGCACCTGCACTCGGCATGTCCGCAACTTCGCCTCCGCCGACGCCTTCGACTGCGACAAGCTGATCGCCGTCGAGGTGATCACCCCCGGCGGCAACTGGTCCTCGTATCCGCCGCACAAGCACGACGAGACCCGGCCCGGCGAGGAATCCGAGCTGGAGGAGATCTACTACTTCGAGATCGACGGCCCGAACGGTTTCGGCTACCAGCGTGTGTTCCCCTCGCGTGCGGGCGGATCCGACGTCCTCGCGGAGGTCCGCTCCGGTGACGCCGTACTCGTCCCCGACGGATGGCACGGCCCGTCGATCGCCCAGCCCGGCCATGACATGTACTACTTGAATGTGATGGCCGGTCCGGGTGCGACCCGGGAGTGGCGGATCTGCTTCCATCCGGCCCACGTAGAAGGCACAGGGGGTTACCGATGACCTCGACGACGAGGCTCACGGTCGCACAGGCGCTCGTCCGCTTCCTGTCCGCCCAGTACACCGAGCGCGACGGCGTACGGCAGCGTCTGATCGGCGCCACCTGGGGCATCTTCGGCCACGGCAACGTCGCCGGGATCGGCCAGGCGCTCATCGAGTACGGCGAGGTCATGCCGTACCACCAGGGGCGCAACGAGCAGGCCATGGTGCACGCGGCGGTCGGCTACGCCCGCCAGTCGAACCGCCTGTCCACGCACGCGGTGACCACCTCCATCGGCCCGGGCGCGACCAACCTCGTCACGGGCGCCGCGCTGGCGACCGTCAACCACCTCCCGGTCCTGCTCCTGCCCGGCGACATCTTCGCCACCCGCCCCGCCGACCCGGTCCTGCAGCAGCTCGAAGTGCCGCACGCCGGCGATGTCTCGGTCAACGACTGTCTGCGCCCGGTGTCGAAGTACTTCGACCGGATCACCCGGCCGCAGGCCCTGATCCCCTCCGCCCTGAACGCCATGCGGGTGCTGACGGACCCCGTGGAGACCGGCGCGGTGACGCTGGCGCTCCCGCAGGACGTGCAGGCCGAGGCGTACGACTGGCCGGACGACCTCTTCGCCGAGCGCACCTGGGTGGTCCGCCGCCCGGGCGCCGACCCGACCGAACTCGTCGAGGCCGTGCGGGCGATCCGCGCGGCGAGAAGGCCCCTGGTCGTCGCGGGCGGCGGCGTCCACCACAGCCGTGCCGAGGCGGCCCTCGCCGAGTTCGCGGAGGTCACCCGCATCCCGGTCGCCTCCACCCAGGCCGGCAAGGGCTCCCTGCGCTTCGACCACCCCCAGGACGTGGGCGGCATCGGCCACACCGGCACGGCCACCGCCGACGAACTCGCCCGCACGGCCGACCTGGTGATCGGCGTGGGCACGCGCTACACCGACTTCACCACCGCCTCCGGCACCCTCTTCGCCGGCGAGGGCGTCCGCTTCCTCAACCTCAACATCGCGCCCTTCGACGGCCACAAGCTCGCCGGGACGCCGCTGATCGCGGACGCCCGCACCGGCCTGGAGGAGCTGACCGAGAGGCTGGAGATGCACCACCACCGGGTCGCGCCGTCGTACGTCGCCGAGTACACCGAGGACAAGGACCGCTGGGAGCACCGCGTCGACGCCTGCTACGAGGCGGAGGAGCCCGACGTACGGCCGACGCAGCCGCAGGTGCTGGGCGCGCTGGACGCGATCGTCGACGAGTCGGACGTGATCATCAACGCGGCCGGCTCCCTCCCCGGTGACCTGCACAAGCTGTGGCGGGCGCGCTCGCGCGACCAGTACCACCTGGAGTACGGCTACTCCTGCATGGGCTACGAGATCCCGGCCGCGATCGGCGTGAAGCTGGCCGCACCGCAAAGGCCCGTGTGGGCGCTGGTCGGCGACGGCACCTATCTGATGATGCCGACGGAGATCGTGACGGCCGTGCAGGAAGGCGTCGCGATCAAGGTGCTGCTCCTGCAGAACCACGGGTACGCGTCCATCGGCGGACTGTCGCAGGAGACGGGCGCCGAGCGCTTCGGCACCGCCTACCGCCACCGCGCGCAGGACGGCACGTTCACGGGCGCCCCGCTCCCCGTCGACCTGGCCGCCAACGCCGCGAGCCTGGGCATGCGGGTGCTGCGCGCGAAGACCGTACGGGACCTGCGGGACGCGCTCGCCGAGGCCCGCGCCGCCGACACTCCCACATGTGTCTACGTCGAGACCGAAACGGCAGACACAGTGTCGGGCGCGCCGCCGGCCCAGGCCTGGTGGGATGTTCCTGTGGCCGAGACCGCGACCCGACCGTCGGCGGTCAAGGCGCGGGAGCTGTACGAACGGCACGTCTCGACCCGACGCCGCCATCTGTGAAGGAGTAACTGGGCATGACGAAGATCGTCAACCACTGGATCGGCGGCAAGACCGTCGAAGGCGCGTCGGGTACGTACGGGCCGGTCACCGACCCGTCCACCGGCGCGGTCACCACGAAGGTCGCGTTCGCCTCGGTCGACGAGGTGGACGCCGCGGTCGCCGCCGCCAAGGAGGCGTACCTGACCTGGGGCCAGTCCTCGCTGGCCCAGCGCACCTCGATCCTGTTCAAGTTCCGCGCGCTGCTGGACGCCAACCGGGACGCGATCGCCGAGCTGATCACCGCCGAGCACGGCAAGGTGCACTCCGACGCCCTCGGCGAGGTGGCGCGCGGCCTGGAGATCGTCGACCTGGCCTGCGGGATCAACGTACAGCTGAAGGGCGAGCTGTCGACGCAGGTCGCGAGCCGCGTGGACGTGGCCTCGATCCGGCAGCCGCTGGGAGTCGTCGCGGGCATCACGCCGTTCAACTTCCCGGCGATGGTCCCGATGTGGATGTTCCCGATGGCCATCGCGTGCGGCAACACCTTCGTGCTGAAGCCCAGCGAGAAGGACCCGTCGGCGTCCATCAAGATCGCCGAGCTGCTGGCGGAAGCCGGTCTGCCGGACGGCGTCTTCAACGTCGTCCACGGCGACAAGGTGGCCGTCGACCGTCTCCTGGAGCACCCGGACGTCAAGGCCGTCTCCTTCGTCGGCTCGACCCCGATCGCCCGCTACATCCACACCACCGCCTCCGCGGCCGGCAAGCGCGTCCAGGCGCTCGGCGGCGCCAAGAACCACATGTTGGTGCTGCCGGACGCCGACCTGGACGCGGCCGCCGACGCCGCCGTGTCGGCCGCCTATGGCTCCGCGGGCGAGCGCTGCATGGCCATCTCCGCGGTCGTCGCGGTCGGTGCGATCGGTGACGAGCTGGTGGAGAAGATCCGCGAGCGCGCCGAGAAGATCAAGATCGGCCCGGGCAACGACCCGACCTCCGAGATGGGCCCGCTCATCACCGCCGCCCACCGCGACAAGGTGGCCTCCTACGTCGAGGGCGCGGCGGCCGAGGGCTGCGAGGTCGTCCTCGACGGCACCGGCTACACCGTCGACGGCTTCGAGGACGGCCACTGGATCGGCATCTCGCTCCTCGACAAGGTGCCGACCGGCGCCAAGGCGTACCAGGACGAGATCTTCGGCCCGGTGCTGTGCGTGCTGCGCGCCGAGACGTACGAGGAGGGCGTGGCCCTCATCAACAGCTCGCCGTTCGGCAACGGCACCGCGATCTTCACCCGGGACGGCGGCGCCGCCCGCCGCTTCCAGCTGGAGATCGAGGCCGGCATGGTCGGCGTGAACGTCCCGATCCCGGTCCCCGTCGGCTACCACTCCTTCGGCGGCTGGAAGGACTCCCTCTTCGGCGACCACCACATCTACGGCAACGACGGCACGCACTTCTACACCCGCGGCAAGGTCGTCACCACCCGCTGGCCGGACCCGGCGGACGCCCCGTCCGGTGTCGACCTGGGCTTCCCGCGCAACCACTGAGGTTTTTTTGCGCCCGCGCCCTGCGGTTCCCGTAGGGCGCGGAAGCTCGGCAGGGACGGTCAGTTCTGACGTAAACGGCAACGAGATGGCCTTCTGTCTACGGATTTCGTAGGCAGAAGGCCATTGACGTGCTGGTTTTCGTCGGGGTTCCATGCAGCGCAGTCCCGCTGTACGAGTCGATCGGAACCCCCGTATGACCGACACGCTCCGCCCTGCCGAGACCGCCGCCCTCCCCCTGGCGCCGGACGGCAGCCCCAGGAAACTCAAACGCTCCATCGGAGTCGTCGGCGGCACCCTGCTCACGATCTCCTGCGTCACCCCCGCCTCCACCCTCTTCGTGGTCGTCCCCGACCTGTTCGGCTCGCTCGGCACCGCCACCGCCCTCACCATCGCCATCGGCTCCCTGCTCTGCGTCGCCGTGGCGTTCTGCTACTCGGAGCTGGGCACCCTGATCCCGAGCGCGGGCGGCGAGTACGCGATGGTGTCGACGCTGGCCGGACGGCTCGCGGGCTGGCTCGTCTTCGTGCTCTCGCTGCTGGTCGTCATGGTCGTGCCGCCGGTGATCGCGATGGGTACGGCCGACTACCTCGCGCCGATCGTCGACCTCGACCCCTCCCTGGCCGGCGCCGGAGTCATGCTGCTCGCCACCCTCGCCGGCCTGCTCGACCTGCGCGCCAACGCCTGGATCACCGGCGTCTTCCTGGTCCTGGAGGTCATCGCGGCGGCCGTCGTGGCGGTGCTGGGCTTCGCCCACGCCGAGCGCGGCCCCGCCGGCCTGGTCTCGCTGGAGGTGGCCGGCGCGGACGGCCGCACCGACACCGTGACGGCCCTGCTGGTCGTCTCCGGGCTCGCCATCGCCCTCTTCGTCACCCAGGGCTTCTCGACCGCCGTCTACCTCTCCGAGGAACTGCAGAACCCGCGCCGCAACGTCGCCCGCACGGTCCTCGCCACCCTCGGCATCTCCGCCGTGATCATCCTGGTGCCGGTCGTCGCCCTCACCCTCGGCGCCTCGAACGTCGAGGAGCTGACCGGCGGCGACATCGGCGCCATGGTCACCGCCTGGTCCAACACCGCGGTCGGCACCTTCGTCAGCCTCTGCGTGGCTCTCGCGATCATCAACGCGGGCATCGTCATGGTCATCCAGAACTCCCGCGTCCTGTTCGCCTCCGCCCGCGACCGGGCCTGGCCCGAGCCGGTCAACGACGTCCTGGCCAAGCTCGGCCGCTTCGGCTCCCCGTGGGTCGCCACCCTCGCGGTCGGCCTCCCCGGCGCCGCCCTGTGCTTCGTCGACCTCGACACGCTGTACGGCGTCACGGGCGTCTCGGTGACCGGCATGTACCTGCTGGTCGCGGTGGCGGCGTTGCTGGCCCGCCGAGGCGCCCACAAGCACGGGCAGGCGTGGCGGATGCCGCTGTGGCCGGCGATGCCGGTGCTGCTGATCGTGGTGCTGGTGTACATCTTGAGCCGGCAGGAGACGGAGTACCTGCTGTGGACGGGCGGCATCACGGCGGTGGCGACCCTGTACTGGGCGCTGTACCTTCGCCCGCGCCGGGACACCCGGTGGCTGGTGTCGATACCGGCGGACGAGAGCAGCCCGCAGACCACGACAGGGCCCGAGCTCTCACCCGCCCTACCACGAACGCGGTAGACGAATCGCCCCGCCGTACCCCCAGGGAAGTGCCCGGGAATCAGCCCTCGGTCGATAACTTCCCGACAGGTTCACCCCGTACCGTTGAAGCATGGATCTTCGACTGCCCGGACTGCGAGGGCGCGTACGGAGGCCGCGACGGTGGCTCGCCGCCGCGGCCTCCGTCGTCGTCCTCGCCGGTGCCGGTACATGGACGGCCGTCGCCGACGACGACGCGCCGCCGGTGCACAGCACCGACCGGGTGATGGACGCGGGGGACGGGGTGCGCATCGACACCTCGTTCTTCACCTCGGGCACCTCGGGGCGCCGCCCGGCCGTCCTGCTGGGACACGGCTTCGGCGGCAGCAAGGACGACGTACGGCAGCAGGCCGAGGACCTCGCCAGGGACGGGTACGCCGTCCTGACCTGGTCGGCCCGCGGCTTCGGCAGGTCGACCGGCAAGGTCGGGCTCAACGACCCGAAGGGCGAGGTCGCCGACGTCTCCAGGCTGCTCGACTGGCTGGCGAAGCAGCCCCAGGTCGAGCTCGACAAGGCCGGCGACCCGCGGGTCGGCATGGCCGGCGGTTCCTACGGCGGCGCCATCGCACTGCTCGCCGCCGGGCACGACGACCGGGTGGACGCCATCGCCCCGGCGATCACGTACTGGAACCTCGCGGACGCCCTGTTCCCGAACGGCGTGTTCAAGAAGCTCTGGGCGGGCATCTTCGTCAACTCGGGTGGCGGCTGCGCCAAGTTCGAGACGCAGATCTGCGAGATGTACGACCGGGTCGCCGAGTCCGGCACCCCGGACGAGCAGGCCCGCACGATGCTTCAGGAGCGCTCGCCGTCCGCGGTGGGCGACCGCATCAAGGTGCCCACCCTGCTGATCCAGGGCCAGTCCGACTCCCTCTTCCCGCTGGACCAGGCCGACGCCGCCGCGAAGGCGATCCGGGCCAACGGGGCGCCCGTGGACGTCGACTGGATCGCGGGCGGCCACGACGGCGGCGACATGGAGACGAGCCGGATCCAGGAGCGCGTGACGACCTGGTTCGACCGCTACCTCAAGGACGACAAGGCCGCCGACACCGGCCCCGCGTTCCGCGTCACCCGCACCCTCGGCACCGGTACCGGAGACGGCGAGCCCCGGCTGAGCGGCGTGAGCGCGGACACGTACCCCGGCCTGGAGGGCGACGCGCGTTCGATCCCCCTCACCGGACGGGAGCAGAGCTTCGCCAACCCGGCCGGCGCCAACCCGCCCGCCGTGTCGGCCCTGCCCGGCTTCGGCAGCGCCGGCGGCCTGGAACAGCTGTCCTCGCTCGGCATCGGCGTGTCCCTCGACTTCCCGGGCCAGTACGCCGCGTTCGAGTCGGCGCCCGTCCCGGACGACCTCCAGATCACCGGGTCGCCGACGGCCACCGTCCATGTGAAGTCCACCAGCGACGACGCCGTGCTCTTCGCCAAGGTGTACGACGTCGGACCGGGCGGCCGCGGCCAGCAGGTGCTGCCCTCGCAGCTCGTGGAGCCCATCAGGGTCGAGGGCGCGAAGGCCGGCAAGGACGTCACGATCACCCTCCCGGCGATCGACCACGAGGTCGACGACGGCCACCGCCTGCGTCTGGTCCTCGCCTCCACCGACCTCGGCTACGCCTCCCCGACGGCCCCGGCGACGTACACCGTCTCCCTGAAGGGCGACCTGAAGGTGCCGACGGCGCTCGGTGACACGAACGCGCCGCCGTCGCTGCCCGCCTGGGTGTGGTGGCTGCCGATCGCCGGCGCGCTGGTCGCGCTCGCCCTGCTGGCGACCGGACGGCGCCGGACGGCGGCACCCGCCGCCCCCGACCCGGCCCTGGCCGAAGTGCCGCTCCAGATCACCGACTTGAGCAAGCGCTATGCGAAGTCCGCCGACCGCTACGCCGTCAAGGACCTGTCCTTCCGGGTGGAGAAGGGCCAGGTGCTCGGCCTGCTCGGTCCGAACGGCGCGGGCAAGACGACGACCCTGCGCATGCTGATGGGCCTGATCAAGCCGGACGGCGGCGAGATCCGCGTCTTCGGCCACGCCATCGCGCCGGGCGCCCCCGTGCTCTCCCGTGTCGGCGCCTTCGTCGAGGGCGCGGGCTTCCTCCCGCACCTGTCCGGCCGGGAGAACCTGGAGCTGTACTGGCGTGCCACCGGCCGCCCGGCCGAGGACGCCCACCTGGACGAGGCCCTGCAGATCGCGGGACTCGGTGACGCGCTCGCCCGGGCGGTGCGCACCTACTCCCAGGGCATGCGCCAGCGCCTCGCCATCGCCCAGGCCATGCTCGGCATGCCGGACCTGCTCATCCTCGACGAACCGACCAACGGCCTCGACCCGCCCCAGATCCGCGAGATGCGCGAGGTGATGATCCGCTACGCCGCCGCCGGGCGCACGGTCATCGTCTCCAGCCATCTCCTCGCCGAGGTCGAACAGACCTGCACCCACCTGGTCGTGATGGACCACGGACAGCTCGTCCAGGCGGGCCCGGTCGAGGACATCGTCGGCTCGGGCGACACCCTCCTGGTGGGCACGGCCACGCCCGTGGACGAGCCCGTCGTCGAGAAGGTCGCCGCCCTGCCGGGCGTCGCCTCGGCCGTCCGCGCCGACGAGGGCCTGCTGGTCCAGCTCGACGCCGACGGCACCCCGCAGCGCCTGGTCGCCGACCTCGTACGACTGGACGTGCCCGTGCGGTCGGTCGGCCCGCACCGCCGCCTGGAGGACGCCTTCCTCACCCTGATCGGAGCCGAAGCATGAGCAAGCTCGCCGAGCCGCCCGTCGAGGTCGCCGACGGCTACCGCGCGGGCCGCACCCTGCCCGTGCGGGTCGAGCTGGTCCGGCAGCTGAAGCGGCGCCGCACGATGGTCATGGGCGGCATCCTGTTCGCCCTGCCGATCGTCCTGCTCATCGCCTTCCAGGTGGGCGGCCAGCCGGGCGAGGGCAACGACCGCACGAACCTCATGGACACGGCCACGGTGTCCGGGGCCAACTTCGCCGCGGTCAACCTCTTCGCCTCCGCGGGCTTCCTGCTCGTCATCCCCGTGGCGCTGTTCTGCGGTGACACGGTCGCCTCGGAGGCGAGCTGGTCGTCCCTGCGCTATCTGCTCGCGGCGCCCGTGCCCCGCGGCCGGCTGCTGTGGTCCAAGCTCGCCGTCGGACTGAGCCTCAGCCTGGCCGCGCTCGTCCTGCTCCCGGTCGTCGCCCTCGCCGTCGGCACGGCGGCCTACGGCTGGGGCCCGCTCCAGCTGCCCACCGGCGGCGCCCTGGACACCGGCACCGCGGCGCAGCGCCTGCTGATCGTCGTCGCCTACATCATGGTGTCCCAACTGGTCACCGCCGCCCTCGCGTTCTGGCTGTCGACCCGGACGGACGCACCGCTCGGCGCGGTCGGCGGCGCGGTGTTCCTGACCATCATCGGCAACGTCCTCGACGAGGTGACGGCCCTCGGCGACTGGCGCCACTTCCTGCCCGCGCACTGGCAGTACGCCTGGCTCGACGCCGTGCGGCCCCAACTGGAGTGGTCCGACATGATCCAGGGCACCTCCCTGTCGGTAACGTACGCGCTGGTGCTGTTCGCCCTGGCCTTCCGCGGTTTCGCCCGCAAGGACATCGTGTCGTAGGTCAACGGAAGATCACCCACCGGTCTCGGTCGGCCGTGTCCGTGCCCTCTTCGAGACGCATCCGCAACGCCCCGTAGCGCACGTTCCGGCCCCCTGGCCCGTCACAGTCGCAAGTGTCGACGTCAACGGACCAAGGGGGCACGGACGATGGAGCGGTACCGGACACGAGGGCTGCGTGCGGCGCTGCTCGCGCTCACCGCGGCGGGCGGGCTGCTGCTCACCGGGTGCGGCGGGGGCGACGGCGGCGGCAGCGGGAGCCGTGCGGCGGACGGCGGCAGCAAGGAGGGCGGCTTCCCCGCGCCGGCCCCCGGCCACGGCTACGGCGGCGGCACGGGCGGAGCGGACGACGACCAGGACGGGGACGCGCGCGAGTTCACCCCCGAGCGCGACCACCTCTCCACCTTCGCCCTGGACGTCGACACCGCCTCCTACGGCTACGCCCGCCGCACCCTCGCCGAGGGCCGGCTGCCCGACCCGTCGACGGTCCGCCCCGAGGAGTTCGTCAACAGCTTCCGCCAGGACTACGAGCGCCCCGACGGCAACGGCTTCACGGTCACGGTCGACGGCGCCCGTACCGCCCGCGACGACTGGTCCCTGGTCCGCGTGGGCCTGGCCACCCGGCCGGCCGAGGACCCCGGCGAACGCCCGCCCGCCGCCCTGACCTTCGTCATCGACATCTCCGGCTCCATGGCCGAACCGGGCCGCCTCGACCTGGCCAAGGACTCCCTCGGCGTCATGACGGACCGACTGCGCGACGACGACTCGGTCGCCCTCGTCACCTTCAGCGACGAGGCCGAGACGGTCCAGCCGATGACCCGCCTGGACGGCAACCGCGACGAGATCCACGACGCGATCGACAGCCTGGAGCCCACCGACTCCACCAACCTCGGCGCCGGCGTCGAGACCGGCTACGAGACGGCCGTGGAGGGTCTGCGCGAGGGCGCCACCAACCGCGTCGTCCTGGTCTCCGACGCCCTGGCGAACACGGGCGACACCGACGCGGACGCCATCCTCGAACGCATCGCGTCCGAGCGCCGCGAACACGGCATCACCCTCTTCGGCGTCGGCGTCGGCAGCGACTACGGCGACGCCCTGATGGAACGCCTGGCCGACAGGGGCGACGGCCACACGGCGTACGTCTCCACCGACGACGACGCCCGCAAGGTCTTCTGCGAGGACCTCCCGCGCACCATCGAACTGACCGCCCGCGACGCGAAGGCCCAGGTGGCCTTCGACCCGGCGACGGTCGCCGAGTTCCGCCTCATCGGCTACGACAACCGCCAGGTCGCCGACGACGACTTCCGCGACGACAGCGTCGACGGCGGCGAGACCGGCCCCGGCCACACGGTCACCGCCCTCTACGCCGTGCGCACCGAGCCCGGCACCGAAGGCCACCTCGCCACGGCGAGCGTCCGCTGGCTCGACCCCGAGACCCGCGCCCCGCACGAGGAGTCGGGGCGCCTGGAGACGGACGCCCTGCACGACTCCCTCGGCGACGCCTCCGCGAGGTTCCAGGTGACCGCGACCGCCGCCTACTTCGCCGACGCCCTGCGCGAAGGCGAGGCCCGTCGGCCCTCCCTGCCCGGCGCCCCGACCCTCCGCGACCTCGGAGAGCACGCCGAGGACCTGGCGAAGGAGACGGAGGACCGGGACGTACGGCAGCTCGCCGAGGCCATCGGTCACGCGGACAGGATGCTGGACCGCTACCGGGACTGAGGCCCGGTCGGAGGGGGCTCAGCGCGCGCAGACCGAGGGCAGTGCCCGTACGAGCCCGGCCCCGTGCAGCGCGTCCAGCTCATGGCCGTACGCGGACCGGACGGCGGCGGCACGGCAACCTTGTCGGCGCAGACCGCGACCAGCGTGGAGCGCGGGGACCGGGAGTGCACGAGGTTTCCCTTCCGAGGGGGTGCTCGTACGGCAACGTACAGACGCGCACACCTTCACCGCGCGCCGACCCATTGACCTTCCGTTACGCACGAGTAAGTTGACTCCCGAGTAAGTCCACCTGGCACCGGGAGCCGTCATGGGCGTACGCAAGGATCTGAAGCGGGCGAAGCAGCGCACCGACCTGATGGACCGCGTCAGGGTCGAGGTCGTCAAGGACGCCGGGGGAGTGGTCCGTGAGGCCCACACCCCGCCCCTCGCCCCCCACCCGAGGAGCGGCACCACCGCCGACCTCCCCTACACCAACGCGACCGAGGCCCCCGACGCCGTGGTCCTGCGCCGCAAGCAGGGCGCCACCTGGCATCCCGTCACCGCCACCGCCTTCGCCCGCGAAGTCACCGCCGTGGCCAAGGGGTTGATCGCGGCGGGTCTGGAGCCGGGCGGCCGTGTGGCCGTCATGTCCCGCACCCGCTACGAGTGGACGGTCCTGGACTTCGCCGTCTGGGCCGCCGGCGGCCAGACCGTGCCCATCTACGCCACCTCCTCCGCCGACCAGGTGGAGTGGATCGTCCGCGACTCGGGCGCCCGTCACGTCATCACCGAGACGGAAGAGAACACGCAGACGGTGACGACGGGCACCGCACACCACGCACAGCCGCCCCGAACATGGCAGCTGGAGGCCGGCGCGATCACCGCCCTCACCGCCCTCGGCCGCGACCTCCCCGACGACGAGGTCGCCAAGCGCCGCGCCGCCCTCACCCCCGACACCATCGCCACCGTCTGCTACACCTCCGGCACCACCGGCAGGCCGAAGGGCTGCGTCCTCACCCACGGCAACCTCCACGCCGAGGCCGCCAACACGGTCGAGCTGCTGCACCCGATCTTCAAGGAGGTCACCGGCCAGGACGCCTCCACCCTGCTGTTCCTGCCGCTCGCCCACATCCTCGGCCGCGCCCTGCAGATCGCCTGCCTGATGGCCCGCATCGAGATCGGCCACTGCCCGAGCATCAAGCCCGACGAACTCCGCCCGGCCCTCAGGGAGTTCCGCCCGACCTTCCTCGTCGGCGTGCCGTACCTCTTCGAGAAGATCCACGACACCGGCCGCGCGACGGCCGAGAAGATCGGCCGCGGCGCCTCCTTCGAACGCGCCGACCGCGTCGCCGTCCGCTTCGGCGAGGCCTACCTGAACAAGTTCCTCGGCACGGGCAAGGGTCCCGGGCTCGGCCTGTACGCCGCCTGGGCCCTGTACGACCTGCTGGTCTACCGCCGTATCCGCAAGGAACTCGGCGGCCGCATGCGCTACGCCATCAGCGGCGGCTCCCCGCTCGACCGCAACCTCAACCTGTTCTTCCACGCCGCCGGAATCATCGTCTACGAGGGCTACGGACTGACCGAGACGACGGCCGCCGCCACCATCGTCCCGCCCCTGAAACCCCGCCCCGG
This sequence comes from Streptomyces sp. NPDC006385, assembly GCF_040612485.1. NCBI lineage: Bacteria > Bacillati > Actinomycetota > Actinomycetes > Kitasatosporales > Streptomycetaceae > Streptomyces > Streptomyces sp. NPDC006385. The sequence goes on along the minus strand of NZ_JBEXQG010000007.1, from coordinate 120,057 downwards.
CACGGTCGGCCAGCCGGTCCCCGGCACCGCCGTCCGGATCGCCGGCGACGGCGAGGTGCTCATCAAGGGCGGGATCGTCTTCGGCTCGTACTGGAACGATCCGGCCGCGACCGACGCCGTACTGCGGGACGAGTGGTTCGCCACCGGTGACCTCGGCTCGCTCGACGAGGACGGCTATCTCACCATCACCGGCCGCAAGAAAGACCTCCTCGTCACCTCCGGCGGAAAGAACGTCTCCCCGGCCGTCCTGGAGGACCGGCTGCGCAGCCGCCCGCCCATCGGCCAGTGCCTCGTCGTCGGCGACAACCGCCCCTTCGTCGGCGCCCTGATCACCCTCGACCCCGAGGCGGTCGCCCACTGGCTCGCCGTCCGCAAGCTGCCCGCCGACCACCCGATGGCCGAGGTGATCAAGGACCCCCGGATGCGCGAGGACGTCCAGAAGGCCGTCGACTACGCCAACGAGGCCGTCTCGCGGGCCGAGTCCATCCGTGCGTTCGTCCTGGTCGAGGGCGAGTTCACCGAGGACAACGGCATGCTCACCCCGTCGCTGAAGGTCAAGCGGCACGCGGTGACGACGGCGTACGCGGACGAGATCGAGGCCCTGTACGGCAAGTGAGGGTCCGTTCGGACGCACTCGATTGGTGCGGGAGCGGTGGATATGACTACGTATCACTAAGGGAGAGGAGGCACACCGAGGAGGACGCATGGCCCCTGACCGTCGCCGGTCCCCCCTCAAGGGACTGGCGTTCCTCACCGCCGCGGTCGTCGTGTCGGCGGCGCTCGCCGCGGGCACCGCCTTCGGGGCCGACCCCGCGTCCCGTCCCGACCCCCGGCGCCCCGCGCCCGTGACGCACCCGGTGCCGCGGGCCGACTCCAGCCCGGTCTCCCGTGCCGAGCCCGTCGCGTCGCCCACGCCTCCGGGCGCGTCGCACTCCCCACCCGGAGCGGGCGCGCGCGGCCCCGCCTTCGGCGCTTACCTCCACTACGGGCCCGCGGGCCTGAAGCGCATGAAGGAGCTCAGCCGCTGGCTCGGCGGCCATGAGGTGCGGGTGGGGCACACCTATCTGCCGGGGGACGTGTGGCACAACATCGAGGGCGGGCACGGCTTCCTCGACAGCTGGGCCGAGTGGCGGCGGGCCGAGTCCGACCGGATGCTCGTGCTCAACGTCCCGATGATGGAGCGCAACGAGGAGAACGTCCCCGACAGCGAGGTCAGACGGCTGCTGCGGCGTGCCGCGTCCGGCGCCTTCGACGACCACTTCGAGGTGCTGGCCGAGCGCCTGGTCGACCTGGGCGTGCCCGACACCGTGATCGTGCTCGGCTGGGAGATGAACGGCATCACCTACACCCACCGCTGCGCCCCCGACCCGGACAGCTGGAAGCGGTACTGGAAGCGCATCGTCACGGTGATGCGCTCGGTCCCCGGCCAGAAGTTCAAGTTCGACTTCGCCCCGAGCCGGGGCATGGACGCGATCCCCTGGCCGGAGTGCTACCCCGGCGACGCCTTCGTCGACATCATCGGCATGGACGCCTACGACCAGCCGTACGGACTCGGCTTCGACCAGCAGGTGTCCGAGCCCTACGGCCTTCAGCACCACGTCGACTTCGCGCGCACGCACGGCAAGCCGATCTCGTATCCGGAATGGGGCCTGTTCCGCAACGGCGACAACGTCACGTACATGCTGCGCATGCTCGCCTGGATGGACGAGCACAAGCCGCTGTACAACACCATCACCGACTACTGCCCGCACGGTGTGTGGCTGTGCTCCGACAACCCCCGTGCCTCCGCCCTGTACCGCGCCCTGCTGTCCGTCCCGCACCTGCCGCGGCCGAAACCCGGACCGACGGTCCCCGTCCCGGCCAGGCCCACCACCCCAGGCAAGCCGAACCCGACACCGGCGGCGACCGAACCGGCGGCCCAGCCCTCCAAGCTGCCCCACTGCACGCCGCTGGACCTCGCGCAGGGGCTGGAGCACCAGATCGGCGGCCAGCTCACCGTCTGCCTCCAGTGGGCGGAGCGCTACCGCTGATCGGCGGGAGCGGGGTCCTGGCGCAGGATCCGCTTGGCCCGGCGCCGGGCGGCCGCCTCGCCGGCGGCCGCCGCGAGCAGCGGGGCGGTGCGACGCCTGGCCAGCAGGAAACGCTGGTTGACGACCGGCTCGGGACGCCAGCGGTACTTGTACGGCTCGTCCCCGCGCAGCAGGCTCAGCGCCTGCCGCTCGCCGGACGCGAGGTCCTCGGCGGACGCGTTCAGCAGCATCGTCGCCACGTCCACCTTGAGTTCCCGCAGCTCCGGATGGAAGCCGTACATGTACATGCCCGCCAGTCGCCCCGACAGCAGCATGATGTTGACCGCCACCACCGTGCCGTCGAGCCGGAACTCCGTCGTGGTGGCCTCGCCGGACCGGGCCAGGGGGGCCACCGCTCGGACGAGATGCTCCAGGAACCGCGGCCGCAGATGCTCCGGCGAGACCTGTCTGTCCTGCCACTGCAGCCGGTGCAGCTCCAGCAGCCGCGTCAGCGCGGCCTCGGTCTCGTCGTGGCCCACGACACGCCACTGCATGCCGAGCCGGGCGAGCTGGTTCACCTTGTTGCGGATCCGCCGGGCACGCCGGGACGGCAGCCGCCCGACCAGCTCCGCCATGGGAACGGCGGGCAACTCCAGGCACACGGAGTCGCGCATCCGGTGACGCGGACCGCGCCAGCAGAGGTAGACCCGCTCCATCGCGCCGCCCGGCCGCACCTCACCGAAGTCGATCAGGGCGGTGCGGGCCAGGTCGGCCAGGGCGTCCGCCAGCGCCCCGGCGCCCGGCGCGGCCACCGCCTCGTCGATGAGCACATCGCACAGGTCGGTGATGGAGCCGCCGATCGGCACCAGCGCCGGCAGCGGCCGGTGCACCCGCATCAGCGGCGCCGCCGCCACCAACTCGCCGCCACCGCGCACCAGGATGAGCCGCAGCCTGCCCGGCCTGCCGTACGACAGCCACCACGAGTGCAGCCAGGCATGGCTCTGGAACGGCGTCGCCGAGGGACACGCCCGGTACAGGCGCTCCCACTCCCCGGCCAGCTCCGCGAAGACGCGCTCGTCGGTGCACACCTCCACCGACAGCGCGCGGGAGGACGACAGGGCGCCGGAGGACGACAGGGCGTCGGCGGACGGCAACCCGCGGGTGGACGCAGACACCCGGGCGGACGGCGACACGCGGGCGGACACGGTCATCCCAGCGTCCCCTGGGCCTCGGCGGCGTTGGCCGGGCCGGGCACCGACGCCCGGCCCCTCTCGCCGTCGTCGTCCGTCCCGCGCCGCGGCCGGGCCAGCAGCGCGAGGCCGCCCAGCAGTCCGCCGGCGCTCGCGCCCACGAGCGCGGTCAGCGCCGGTGACGCGGACGACGGCTGGGTGGGCTTCATGGCACGGGCGAGCCGCTCCAGCCGGATGCCCGTCCGGTCCTTGGTGTAGTCCGCCTGCGTGATCAGCGCGCGGGACACGGCGTTGGCGATGTCGACCGCCTGGCCGGGCCGCGACGAGGTCGCCGAGACCGCGACCATCGGCGCGTCCGGCGAGGTCGCGGTCTCCACGCTCTCGCGCAGCGTCGACACCGGCACCCCCGCCCACACCTGCGCGTCCCCGAGCACCGCGAGCTGCGTGGCCACCCGGCCGTACGCCTGTGCGAAGCCGAGCGCGTCGGTGCAGTCGGCCTCCGTCGCGCCGTCGGGCACGGCCACGACGGAACTCGTCGCCGTGTACTGCGGCGGCGTCAGCTGACCGTAGGCGCCTCCGGCCACCGCGCCGAGCAGCGCGCCGGCGGGCAGCCACCCCCACGCGGGCATCCGCTTCGGGCGGGGGCGCGCACGGCCGGACAGCGGGGCACGCCGATCGGGGTTGTCTGTCATGAGGAACTCACTTCCAGGGTCGAGCCGGCCACCGTGGCCGTGTACAGATCCATCAGCTGCCGGGCGGTGCACGCGATGTCGTAGCGGTTCAGGGCCTGCGGAACGGTCCGCTCGCCCGGCCCCGCCGCCCGCAGCCGCAGCAGTTGCCGCGCGTACGCCCCGGCGCCGCCCGTCACCCGCCGGGCACCGGGTGCCGCCCCCGGCGGCAGGTCCTCGACGGCGGGACAGCTCGCGTACAGCACGGGGAGCCCGGCCGCCAGCGCCTCCACCACGGCCAGCCCGAAGGACTCCTCCGCCGACGGCGAGGCGAGCACGTCCATCGCGGACAACAGGGCGACCAGGTCGGGGGCGGCGTCGCCGGGCTCGGGCAGACAGGGCCGCTCGCCCGTCAGCACCACCCGGTCCGCGACACCCAGCCCGCGGGCGAGGCGCCGCAACGCCTCCTCCTCGGGGCCACCGCCGACCAGGATCAGCCATACGTCGCCGGGCAGCAGGGCCAGTGCCTGCACGAGCAGGTCGAAGCGCTTGCCCGGGGCGAGTCGCCCCACACCTCCGACGACGTACGCGTCGTCCGGCAGTCCGTGGAACGCCCGTGCCTCCTTGCGGCGCACCGCGTCGAAGCGGAACCGGGGCGCGTCGATGCCGTTGGGGATGACGTGGATGCGGGGTCCGGGCACCCCCCAGCGCCGCAGCCGCTCGGCGACCGTCGGCGACACGGCGACCGTGGTGTGGCCGAGGCGCTCACCGGCGAGGTACAGCGCGCGCACGCCCGGGTTCAGCGGGCGGCCCTCCAGCAGGGTGTCGCCGATCGAGTGCTCGGTGGCCACGACGGCCCGCACCCCCGCGAGCCGCGCCGCGATCCGGCCGTACAGGCAGGCCCGGTACAGGTGGGTGTGCACCAGGTCGTAGCCGCCGGAGCGGATCAGCTTGGTCAGGCGGGGCAGCGCGCCGAGGTCGCGGTTGCCGCGCATCCCGAGGTGGATGACGCGTACGCCGTCGGCGGTCAGGCCCGCGGCGACCGGGCCGGGGTTGGTCAGCGCCACCACGTCGCACTCCGCGGCCAGGTGGGGCAGCAGCAGCCGCAGTTGCTGTTCCGCTCCGCCGACGCCGAGGCCGGTGATGATGTGCAGGGCCCTCACACCGCCTCCAGGGCGCGGCCGTAGGCCCGGGCCAGCCGTCGCTTCAGCTCCAGCCGCAGCGGGGTGTCCGCCTGCCCGAGGTGGATGCGGGGGAGCGCGAAGTCGCCGGAGCCGGCCGGACCGGGGGCGATCGCACAGGCGTAGCGGTAACCGGCCCGGCGCACGGCGGCGGTGGCACGCTCGTCGAGGAAGCCGTACGGGTAGCAGAAGCCGTCGACGTCGCCGCCGGTGAGGGCGGCGAGCCGGTGCCGGCTGTCGGTGACCTCCGTGCGCAGCACGTCGTCGGAGGCCCTGGTCAGATCGACGTGGGTCAGCCCGTGCGAGGCGATCTCCATGCCGGCGGCCGCGGCACCGCGGATGCCGTCCACGTCGAGCAGCGGCTTGCGCGGGCCGCTCGGCTCCCAGCTGTTCGCGCCGCCGAGCAGCCCGGACAGCACGAACACCGTGGCCGTGAAGCCCTGTCGGCGCAGCAGCGGCACGGCGGTGGTGACGAAGTCGGCGTACCCGTCGTCGAAGGTGAGCCCCACCAGGCCGCGCTCCGCGCCACGGGCGCGCGCCGCGAGCAGTTCCCGGACGCTCACCCCGCGCAGGCCGCGGCGGGACATCCAGGCGAGCTGCCGCGCGAGGCGGGCGGGGGTGACGGTGACGTTGTACGGGTCGTCCGGGCAGTCGGACACGGAGTGGTACATGGCGACCCAGGCCGCGGGACGCGGCTTCGGGCGTGCCTTGACGGCCGTTCCGGGAGCGGGTTCGTCCGCGCGTGGCGCGGCGGAGATGTCAGCGACCATGGTGAGGCTTTCGTGTGACGGAGCGACGGACAGCGTGCGCGACGGGAAGCAGGAGGGCCCGGGCGCCCGCCGCGTCGAGAATCCAGGCCAGCAGCAGAAAGAGCGCGGTCACGCAGGCGCAGCCGGCGGCGACGGCCGCCGCCGGCGAGGCGAACAGCCCCGCGCAGACCAGCCCGGCGCCGCCGGCGCACACGGCCGCGTACACCGGTCGGGCCAGTTCGAGGACGACCCGTCGGACGCGCACGGGCACGCTGCGCGGACCCAGGCCGTGCAGCAGGAGCAGCGCCGTGAGGGTGATGCCGGCCGCGTTGGCCCCGGCGATGCCGCGGACCCCCCAGGGCTCGACGGCCCAGGCGCCGAGGGCGACGGTGGCGAGCGCGCCCACGCCCATCGCGCCCAGTGGGTACCAGGTGGTCCGGCCGGCCGAGAAGTACGACCGCACGAGCGCGCCCACCAGCGTGTGCCCGAGCAGCCCGACCGCGTACACCCGCATGACGGCGGCGGTCGCGGCGGTGTCCCGCGCCGTGAACGCGCCGCGCTGGAACAGGAGCTGGACGATCTGCGGGGCGCAGGCGACGACCACCGCGGCACCGAGCAGGACGAGGCAGGCCATCAGCGCCAGGTCCCGCTCGACCCGGTCCCGGGCCCGCCGTGTGTCGCCCTCGGCGATGGCCCGCGCCACCACCGGGAAGGTGACGACGCACACCATCATCGACAGCGACATCGGCAACTGGGCGACCTTCTGGGCGTAGTTGAGGTGCGAGATGGCGCCGGCCGGCAGTCCGGAGGCGAAGTAGCGCTCGATGAGGACCTGCGACTGCCGGCACAGCGCGAAGAGCAGGACCGCGCAGACGAGCCCGGACGCGAGCGCCCGTTCCGGGGGCGGCGCCGTCCGCTCGGAAGGCGGCGTCCCGGGCCGCCCGGCGATCCGCCGCCGCAGGGACGGTGCCTGTACGGCGGCCATGAGGCAGCCACCCAGCGCGACGCCGAGCGCCGCGGCACGCACGCCCCAGCGCTCACCGATGACGAACAGCGTGGCGATGATGGCGACGTTGTAGGCGATGTAGATCGCGCCCGGGGCGAGATAGCTGCGGTGGGCCCGCAGCGCCGCGCTGAAGTACCCGGCCAGCCCGAAACTCAGTACGCAGGTCGCGGTCAGCCGGGTGCAGGACACCGCCAGGGTCGGGTCGGGCAGGCCGGGCGCGAGGACCGAGACCAGCAGCGGCGCCCCGGCCGCGAGCACGGCGGCCGTACCGGCGAGGGCGAGGCACAGCCGCGGCAGCGAGGAGGCCACCAGGGCCCGCACGGGATCGGGCCCGCCGACACCACGCGCCCGCCGCGCCAGCGCGACACTGAACGCGGGCACGAGCACGAACGCCATGCCGTCCTCGATCAGCAGCGTCGACGCCATCTCGGGCACCGTCCAGGCCACCAGAAACGCGTCGCTCTCCGCACCGGCCCCGAAGAAGTGCGCAAGCGCCTGATCCCGCCCGAGCCCGAGAACCGCCCCCGCCAGGGACAACGCAGCGGACAACAAGGTCGCCCTGGCGAGAAACCGCCCCGAGGACACCCCGGCCCGCCTCCGCACGAAAGAGCGGACCGGCCGCCCTTCCCCACGGGTCGGCCCATCGACACCGACAGCAGGACGCCACCGCCCGCCCGACGAAAGCCACCCACCCTGCGGGAGCGGGCGCCCGGTACCGTCCACCGGGCTGGGCGGGCCACCCGGTGGGAGCGCACCTTGTGCGCCGGTCGCCGGGCTGGGTCGGTCAGGCGGGGGGAGGGGGCGGGTGGTGTGGGTCGTTGTGAGTCGTGCGCCCGGTGGCAGTGAGCCTTCCGTGCGGGACGCTGGATCGGGTCGGTGACCCGGCTGGAGCGGGTCGTCCGCGCCGGCCACCGGATCGTGTCTGCGGCCTGGCGGCAGCACACCGTCCGCGTCGGTGGCCGGGGGTCGGCCGCCCGGCAGGAGCGGGGCTTCCGTGCCGGTTGTCGGGTTGGGCTGGGTGGTCTGTGGGAGGGGGCCGGTGGTGGTTGCCGGATTGTTTCGGTTGCTTGTCGGGAGGGGGTGGGTGGTGTGGGTCGTTGCGGGTTGGCCGCTCGATCGGTGTGGGTTGTTCGGACTGGTCGCTGGGTCGTGTCTGGGGCCTGAGGGAAGCAGACGTTCCGCGTCGGTGGCCGGGGGTCGGCCGTCGGGCAGGTGTGGGTCTGCTGTGCTGGTTGTCGGATCGGGCTGGGCGGTCTGGGGGAGGGGGCCGGTGGCGGTCGCCGGATTGTGTCGGCTGCTTGTCGGGAGGGGGTGGGCGGTGATGGTCGTTGCGGGTTGGCCGCCCGATCGGAGTGGGCTGTTCGGGCTGGTCGCCGGGTCGTGTCTGCGGCCTGGGGGGAGCAGACCGTCCGCGTCGGTGGTCGCGGGTCGGCCGTCGGGCAGGAGCGGGGCTTCCGTGCCGGTCGCCCGGTCGGGCAGGTCACCCGGTGGCAGCGGGCGTTCGGTGCCGGGCGGCTGGTCGGCGGTGCCCCCGGTCGTCGTCGGGCGGGGGCTCATCGTGTGCCCGACTTCGTGGGCGGGGCCGTCGTCTCCGTGTCTGCCAGGGCCCACCAGGCGGCGAGCCCGAGGCAGATGGCCGTCAGGACGGCGGAGGGGCCGCCGGTGTCGGCGTACAGGAAGTTGACGAGCTGCCACAGCAGCAGCCCGCACACCGCGAGCGCACAGTCCCGGGCGGGCCCGCCTCGCCGCAGCCGCTGCAAGCGTCGCAGCCGTCGCAGTGCGCACACCAGCAGCGCCAGCCAGCTGCCCGCCACCGTGAGCAGCCCCAGCATGCCCTGCTCGCTGAGGACGAGCAGGTACATGTTGTGCGGGGACAGCAGCGGCTGGCGCCGGAAGGCCTGCCCCGCGCCCCCGGTGTCGCCGGCCGACGACAGCGCGAGCGAGGCGTGGCCGTCCCGGTGTGCCGGAAAGCCCCTCAGCCCCACGCCCGTCACCGGGTGCCCGCGCCACATGTCGACCGCCGCCGCCCACATGGTGTACCGGTCGACGACGGACTGGTCCGGCGCGTCGGTGACCTGCGTGATGCTGGTCAGCCGCTCCTCCAACGCCGCGGCGCCCAGCCCGAACCCTCCCACCAGCACCACCGAGGCGGCGACCGCCGCGGCGAACACCTTCACCGCCTGCCGCACCCCGGCCAGCAGGAGCTGCGCCCCGCAGGCCACCGCCGTGGCGATCCAGGCGCCCCGGCTGAAGGACATGGCGAGCGGCACAAGCAGTGCCAGCGCACATCCGGCCGCCACCAGACGCCGGCGCCGCGCCCGTGTCCCGAGGGCGAGACCGGTCGCGGCGACCACCCCGAAGGCGACGACGGTCGCCATCGCCATCACGTGGGACGGCCCGAACGTGCCCACCGCCCGGATCTCGGCCCCCTGATACAGGGCCCCCGTCCCGGTGAGGTACTGGCGCACGCCGATCGCCCCCTGCCACAGCGCGAGGCCGACCAGGGACCACAGCACCAGCCGGGCGCCCCGCCGGTCACGCACCAGCAGCAGCACCGCGATCGGCACGAGCACGAACACCTGCAGGTACCGGGCCAGCCCCGTGATCGCGTCGCCGGTGCCGGCCGCCCCCGCCGCGGCGACCGCGATGCCGAGCACGGGCAGCCCCAGCACGACCGCCGCCGTCCGCGTCAGGGGCCGCCCGGCCCGCCGTACGACCTGGACGAGGGCGCACAGCAGGACCAGCCCCGAGGCCGCGTCGGCGGGCGTGACGGCGCGGTCCGGTGCGACCGGCAGCCCCAGCAGGACGACGACCGCCACGACGGGCAGCACGGACAGCACGGGCCGGACCCGGCGCAGCACCGCGGGCGCCGGCACGAGCGGGAGGGAGACCGCCGAGGGAGTGCTCACCGGCGCTCAGCTCCCCGTCGGCCGTACGAACTGTGCCGCCGTGCGCAGCAGGATGCAGACGTCCTGCCACAGCGACCAGTTGTCGATGTAGGCGTTGTCGTAACGGCACCGGTCCTCGATCGAGGTGTCACCGCGCAGCCCTTGGATCTGGGCGAGCCCGGTGATCCCGGTCCGCATCCGGTGCCGCGCCGGATAGCCCGGATACGCCTGGCTGAACTTCGCGACGAAGTACGGCCGCTCGGGCCGCGGTCCGACCAGGCTCATGTCGCCGCGGAAGACGTTCCACAGCTGGAGCAGCTCGTCCAGCGAGGTACGGCGCAGGAAGTGGCAGAAGCGGCTCATGTCCTGTTCGTTCGCCACGCTCCAGCGGGTCGCCGCCTCGTGCGCGCTGGCGGGCCGGTGCGTGCGCAGCTTCAGCATCGTGAACGGCCGCCCGTCCTTGCCGATCCGCTCCTGCCGGAACACCACCCCCGGCCCGTCCATGACCCGCAGCACCAGCGCGCACACCGCGAGCACCGGCCCGGTCAGCACCAGCAGCGACCCCGAGAGCACCACGTCGAGCGCCCGCTTGCCCGCCCCGCCGCGCCGCCGTCCGCCCTCCGGGCCGAGCAACCGGCAGGAGAACCCCGCCAGTTGCCCCGCCCCCCCGCGGGCCCCGCCGGGACCGTACGCCGGCAGGTCCGTGTCCAGCTCCGTGTCCAGCTCCCACAGCAGACAGCCGTACGCGGCGAGCCCCCGCAGCTCAGCGGCCTTCGCCACCCGGGTGGCGGCCCCCACGACGAGCACCGTCTCCACACCGTTCTGGATGACCGCCCGACGCGCCTGAAGCGCCGTGGTGAGCACCGGCAGCCGGGGCTCGTCGTCGGTGTCGCCGAGGACCTCCGGGTCGTCGGCGACGAGCCCCACCGGCCGCACCCCGCAGTCCGGCCGGCGCAGCAGCGCGGCCGCGACCCGCCGGGCCGTGCCGACCGGACCGACCACCAGAGCGGGACAGGGCCGGCGCCGCAGCGCCCGGCGCCGGTGCCCGTGCACCGCCGCGCGACCCGCGCAGGCCAGCCCGCAGTGCACGGCGACCGCGACGACCAGCGCGGTCATCGGCAGCGACCGCAGCGGGGAGAGCGTCACGGCGGCCGCCCAGGCGACGGCGATCCGCCCCCAGACGGCGGGGAGTTCGTCGAGCACGCCGGGGACGACGCAGGTGTCGTACAACGAGGCCCGCCGGTTCAGAACGATCACACCGAGCGCCAGCAGGGCGACGACCAGCGGGTACCTGTGCGACGCGGGCACGACCAGGGCGGTCGTCAGGGCGGCGCCGCCGTCGACGGCCCCCAGCGACGCCCCGCAGGCCCGCCGCGGCCGACGGGGTCCCCGCCCGACGGGCGCCCGGCGTCCGGCGGAGTGGCCGCGCCGGCCGAGAACGGAGACGGCGCCCTCCGGCGCCGCGTGCTGCCCCGCGGGTGAGGCAACGGTGCTTTCCGCGGTCATGTGGTGATGCACTTCCTGCCCTCGTAGGGTCCGACGACCGGCGCGGCGGTGCCGCCGAGCAGTTCGCGGTACAGGTCGGTCACTGCGTCCGTCACGTGCCGCAGGTCGTGGGCGACGAGCACGTGCGCGCGGCCCCGGACGCCCAGCGCCGCGCGCAGCGGCTCGTCCCGCAGCAGCGCCGTGAGCGCCCGGGCCAGCGCGGCGGGGTCCTCCGGCGGCACCAGGCAGGACGGGGCGTGACCGGGCGGAAGGCTCTCGCGCGCCCCGTCCACCTCCGTGACGACGACCGGCCGGGCGCACGCCATGGCCTCCAGCGGAGCGAGCGCCATCCCCTCCCAACGGGACGGCAGGACCACGACGTCCGCGGCCCGGTACCAGGGGGCGGCGTCGGCGGCGGCACCGGCGAACTCCACCGACGCGGGCGCACCGCGGCGCAGCCGCTCCGCGTCGGGACCGTCGCCGACCAGCACCAGCCGCGCGCCGGGCACCCGCCGCACCACCTCCGGCCAGGCCGCGAGAAGCACGTCCTGCCCCTTCTGGCGGCACAGCCGGCCCACGCAGACGACGAGCGGCGCGTCCCCGGACCGCGCGCCGTCCCCCTCCGGACGGAACCTGCCGGTGTCGACGCCGTTGGGCACCACACGCCACGCGGCGGTGATTCCGCGTCGCTCCCCGGTCCGCCGTTCGGCCTCGCTCACGCACACCACGCGCGCCGTCCACCGCACCCCGAACCGCTCCCAGCCCAGCGCCAGCCGCGCCACGAGGCCGTCGGCGGCCTCGAACGACCAGGCGTGCGGCTGAAACACGGTCGGCAGCCGGCCGTGCACCGCGAGCCGCGCCGCGAGCCCCGCCTTCGCGCTGTGCGCGTGCACCAGGTCCGGCCGCACTTTGCGCACCAGCCGCGACAACTGCCACATTTCACGCGGGAGTCGAGGCCCCGGCGAGCGGGTCGCGTCCCAGCGGATGACCGTGCAGCCCAGCGCGCGCAGGGCGTCCGCGAGCGCGCCACCCTCCGGGCAGGCCACCGTCACGCGCAGCCCTGTGGCGAGCTGTGCCGCCACGAGGTCGGTCACGACCCGCGCGACTCCGCCCTCGACGGGCTGAGCGACATGCAGGATGTGCGGCGCCGTAATGCGCATGACCGAGGCTGCCCTTCCGAAGAAAAGAGTCCGAACCAGCAACACGATGTGTGGCTCGCGTTCCCGATGTAAGATCCCGCGTCTGTTCGAGAGGGTGCGTGCTTCAACCGCTTCCTGGATTCGGGGGACGAGCGGCACCTGCCACTTTTTTATATTTATCTGCAAACCCGTCAGTCAGGTAGGAATGGCGGCGCTCTGCGAGCGGTTTCCCGCGTGGGACCACCCGTTCGGAGCCCTCGGGCGGTGTGGTTCTGCGCGGCCACCCGATCGGCTGGCGAGATGGCCTGCTCGGGGCAACGGGTCTTTTCGTATGAGTTCCAGCGACTCGGGGGCAGCAGAGTTTCCCGAGAGGTCCCCGGTCGTTAGCCCAGGAGAACCGAGACCGAGTCACTCGCGAGTCCTGCGGGATGAAATCCCTTACGACCACCGCGAGTTACGGAAGACGAGTTTCCAGGAAAGGGAACATGATGAAGAAGCTGAAGGCTGCCGCCGTCGTCGCGGGCTCCCTCGCCGTTGCCGGTGTCGCAGGTCCCGCCGCCGCGCTGGACATGCCGGCGCAGGGCCTCGTCGACAACGGGAAGACGGTGGCCCGCAGCCTCCCCTCGGCCGCCAAGCTGCCGACGGGCTACGTGGGCAACAACGTCAAGCGCACGGCGGACGGCGTGAAGAAGGGCGTGAAGCGGTCGGGAGTCGTGAAGACCCCCGTCTTCGGCGGCACCCTGCCCAACCCGATCGACGGCCAGCTGCTCGGTGGACTCCCGATCAACAAGTAGGCGATCAGGCAGGCGATTCGTTCCTCGACTTCGTCGCCCATCGGCTCGACGTTCCGGGCCGGCTCCGCAGTCCGCGGAGCCGGCCCTTCGGTATATGAGGGGGTGTACGGATTTTCCTCGCCGTTGTGCATATTTTCTCTGCCATTGGGCCGAACGGCTGGTTCAGGGTGACCATGGGCCATGCACTGCCGTTGGACCAATTGAGTGGGCGCTCTTTCCTCCTTGCCGGCGCTCTGACCGTGGGCCCTGTCCGCGCTTCGACGCGGACTGGGCCCACGGGTTTTTCCATCGAACCGGATTCGCCATGGAGCACGACACGGCACAACAGGCGATGGCGGCCCGCCGGATACCCGGCGGGCCGCCATCGGATGAGGCGCTGCTCAGAACAGCAGGCCGCCGACGTACGGGGCGTTCTGCTGCTGGTTGACCGTGGCCGTGTCGCAGGCGGCGTAGTGCGAGTTCGGCGCGGCGACGCCGCCGAGGACCGCACCGTTCGACCACGGGGCGAGGCAGCGGGCGTCCAGGAAAGCGCCGTTGACGACGGCGATCCCCTGCTGCGGTTCGTTCACGACGACCGGGGCCGACGAGAAGCCGCTGCCGCCCTTGACGGTGGTGGTGTCGCTGTCCGCGGCGGCGGTGCCGCCGGCCGCGAGGACGATGCCCGCGGCGATGGCGGAAATGGCCGTGACCTTGTTACGCATGAGCTGAGCCTTTCCGGGCTGCGTTTAGGGTTTACCTGCTCCGAATTGCTCGGAGCAGGAGTCAGAACAGCAAGCCGCCCTTGTACGCGGCGTTCTGCTGCTGGTTGATCGTGGCCGTGTTGCAGGCCGCGTAGTGCGAGTTCGGCGCGACGACACCGGCGAGAACGGCACCGTTCGACCACGGGGCGGCACAGCGGAGGTCGACGACCGTGCCGTTGGCGACGAGGATCCCCTGCTGGGGGGCGTTCACGACGACCGGGGACTGCGAGAAGCCGCTGCCGCCCTTGACGGTGGTGGTGTTGGTGTCGGCGGCGGCGGTGCCACCGGCCGCGAGGGCGATACCGGCCGCGAGGGCGGAAATGGCCGTAACCTTCTTAAGCATGAGTTGCGCCTTTCCGGGCTGGTTGGGGGAATGGCCTGTTGGCAACTGTCCTGAGCAGGCGTCAGAACAGCAGCCCGCCGACGTACGGGGCGTTCTGCTGCTGGTTGATGATGGCCGTGTTGCAGGCGGCGTAGTGCGAGTTCGGCGCGGGGACGCCGCCGAGGACGGCTCCGTTGGACCACGGGGCGAGGCAGCGAGCGTCGACGAGGCTGCCGTTGAGGACGACAACGCCCTGCTGAGGCTCGTTCACGACGACCGGGGCCGACGAGAAACCGCTGCCACCCTTGACGGTGGTGGTCTTGCCGTTGCCGTCGTACTCGCCGGCGGAGGCGAATCCGGCGGTGCTGACGACGGTGCTGAGGGCGAGGGCCGTGATGACCGCGAACTTCTTGGGCAACTCGGTTCCTTCCTGAATTCACGGTTGCGCACGCTTACGAAAAGGAAACCCGTATATGCACGCATAAGTCACGGCGGGAACAATCAAACGGGGACAGATTCCATCGGATGGCGCAACGCGGCGTGCCGACCGGCCCATCCGGCTTTGGCGTGATTCCTGGAGCGGGTCCCGGGCGCGGATGGGAAGCGGGTTTTCCGGAATCCGCGCGGGGTGCGGGAAAAATCCGGTTCGTTGGGCCGAATGAAGGGGGACGAACGGACGCCGACGTGCCTCCGGCCCACCGGCCAGGAAGTGGGCCGGTGGGCCGGAGGGTGGTGCGTGGGTACCGAGAACCGGATCAGAGCCTCAGAATTCCGGGACCAGGGACTCGTACGGTTGCCGGGTCGTCACTTGGGGAGGAAGGTGCCGAGCCCGGCGGCGGTCGGCGCGTGCAGCGGGTGGACCTGGACCGAACCGGAACCGGCCGGGTTCTTCACCGGAATCGTGGGCCTCTTGGCGGCCTTCGGGTCCATTCCGTCCAAGTAAATGCCCGAACTTCCCACCGAGCCGGGCTTCTTGTCGAATGCGCTGCCCTTCGTGACACCGCCGTCGCGCGCCAGTCGCGTCACGGCGTCGGCGGCCGGCACGATCGCCGGGCTCACCTTGGTCGGGGACACGAGACCCCCGAGCGTACTGGCGGAGACCCCCGATCCTCCGGAGGCGGCCGACGCCGCGGCGGCTGAGCCACCCACAAGACCCGCACCGATGGCCAACGCCGCAGTGGTGAAAACTGCCTTCTTCATGATTCACCTCGCTTGAAAGTACCTCTGATCCGACGGTTGGAGAACATAGCAGTCCACGGACCCTGCAAAAGCGACGCGTTGCTCCATACGCGTGAAAGTCGCGGGGGTGAAGAATGGAATGCACGGAGGCATTCGCATGGATTGGCATCTGGTCGGCGAATCAATTGATCGTATGGTGCGCCCGGCTCGGTTCGCGTGCCTGCGCGGACTGAAACGGGAATTCGGCAGGTGGCCTAACCTCGCCGCCATGACCATCGACACCGCCACGCTCACCCCGGCCTGGTCGGAGGAGTTCGACACCCCGATCTCCTGGGGTGCCAGATGGGTCGGCGACAGATCGAGCGCCTACCGCTACTGCGATCACAACCCGGACGACAACAAGCTCGATTGGCTGAATCCGGGCTGTGTGACCGTCTCGGCCGGTATGGCCACCTTCACCGCCACACCGGCCGACCGCACCCTCGAGAACGGCCGGCGGGCCTGGCACACCGGGCTGCTCACCACCGAGTACTCGGACGAGGGCTTCCAGGTCCGCACCGGCGACCACGTCGAGACCCGGGTCCGGCTCCCCTCGGGGACGGGAGCCTGGCCGGCGCTGTGGACCTGGAAGGACGGCGCGAACGAGGTCGACTGCTTCGAGTACCACCCGGACAACCCGAACCTGCTGGAGCTGTCCAACCACGTCAACCACTCCTCGACGTACCACACCGACGCCGACGCGATCGCCCCGGACCGGTGGGTGACCATCGGCACCCGCTACGGCGCGCGTTCCGTCGAGTGGTACGTCAACGGCGACAGGGTCTGCCGCGACGCAACCGGCGTCGGCGACGACTGGTCGGCGTATCTGATCCTGAACCTGTCGGTGTGCGCCGGCCGGCACCACCCGGCCCCCTGCGGCCCGGATCCGATCAGCTTCGCCGTCGACTACGTCCGCGTCTACCGCGGGGCCCCGCGATGGTGACCCCCGCCCCCGCTCCCGCTCCCGTCCCCGCCCCCGCCCCCGGCTCGCGGCGGACCGCGGGCGGCAGCCGTGCGTTCGCGGTGCTGCTGGTGCTCAGCGGGGCGGCCGGACTGCTGGCCTCCTGGGTCATCACCCTCGACAAGTTCAAGCTGCTGGAGGACCCGGACTTCACCCCCGGGTGCAGCCTGAACCCCGTGCTGTCCTGCGGCAGCGTGATGGAGAGCGACCAGGCCTCGGCGTTCGGGTTCCCCAACCCCATGCTGGGCCTGGTGGCCTACGGCATCGTGGTCTGCGTCGGTGTGAGCCTGCTGGCCGGGGCCGCGTTCCCGCGCTGGTACTGGCTGGCCTTCGAGGCCGGATGCGTCTTCGGGATCGGGTTCGTCTCCTGGCTGCAGTTCGAGTCCCTCTACCGGATCAACGCCCTGTGCCTGTGGTGCTGCCTGGCCTGGCTCGCGACGATCGTGCTGTTCTGGTACCTGACGTCGTTCCTCGTGCGCGACGGCTTCCTGCCCGCGCCGGAGCCGGTGAGGACCCTCTTCGCGGAGTTCACCTGGGTCCTTGTGCTGCTGCACATCGGGATCGTCGGGATGCTGATCCTGACCCGTTGGTGGGACTTCTGGACGAGCTGACCACGGAGCCCGAGGCCGGGTTCCGGGCTGTGCACCGACCGCCCGGGCGTGTGGGGCGACACCGCCGTATGGGCGCCTCGGCGGTGACCCCGAAGGGGTGTGAACGGTTACTCGTACGAACAGCCGAACCGTACGAGGAGTGAGCGATGGCCGTCAGCGCAGACGGGGTGTCGGTGGGTGCGGTCCAGGGGGCGGGCGCCCCGGTGAGCGGAGAGCCGAAGCGGCGGACACGGCGGGAGGTGGCGCGGCTGCTGCTCGCGTCCTCCGCCGTGGCGCTCACGCCGGTGCTCGCCGCCTCCCGGCCCTCACAGTCCGCGGACGGGCAGCGGGAGATGCCCCCGCCCTTCGACGAGACCTACCGCGGCCGCCACATCCAGGGCGCCCCGCTTCCCCTGGAGGGCCTCAGCGCCCTCGGCGCCCAATGGCGCGTCACCGTCGACGGCAACGCGCTGCACCTGATGCGCCGCGCCGACGGCACCTGGCTGAGCATGCTCGACCACTACAGCTGGTACCGGACCCCGCTGGAGGCGACCCGCGCGGCCGTCGACGAACTCGGGCCCACCCGGCGACTGCGCGACCTGGCCCCCGGGCCGTTCGGCGGCGGACACCCGCACAGGGAGGCAGCGCATGGTGTACGTGCGTAAGAACGTGAGCAAGCTGACGGCCACCGAGCGACGGCGGTTCGTCGACGCGCTGCTGGAGCTCAAACGGAGTGGCGAGTACGACGAGTTCGTACGGCTGCACATCGCGCACTTCCGCGGTGACGGCGAGCGCGGCCTGCGCGCCGCCCATATGGCGCCGTCCTTCCTGCCCTGGCACCGCCAGTTCGTGCTGGACCTGGAGAACGCCCTGCGCCGCGTCGACGACTCGGTGACGGTGCCGTACTGGGACTGGACCCGGGACCGTTCCCCCACGTCGAAGCCGTGGACCGACGACCTGCTCGGCGGCAACGGGCGGCGAGGGGACCGGCAGGTGATGACCGGGCCGTTCGCCTTCAGGACGGGCGGGTGGACCATCAGGGCGGGCATCACCGACGGCAGGTTCCTCACCCGGGACCTGGGCCGTTCCCGCAGACCGATCGACCTGCCCACGAAGGCCGATCTCGACTGGGCGCTGAGGGACCCCGTCTACGACGTCTCCCCGTGGGACTCGACGGTCTCCAAGGGCTTCCGCAACAAGATGGAGGGGTGGGGCAGCGGCGGCACCCCGTGGCGCAACCACAACCGGGTGCACCGCTGGGTCGGGGGACACATGCTCGGCGGCGCGTCCGTCAACGACCCCGTGTTCTGGCTGGTCCATGCCTTCATGGACATGCAGTGGTCCCGCTGGCAGCGGCGCCACCGCAAGCACCGCTACCTGCCGGCGCGGCCGCCGGGCCGGGACAGCGACCAGCGCAACCGCATCGTCGCCCGGCACGAGCGCATGCCCCCGTGGGACGTGACTCCGGACGAGCTGGAGGACGTGTCCGAGATCTACCGGTACGCCTGAGACCGCCGGCGGAAAATTCGCTCAGCTTCGCGGGCGACGTCCACTAGCCTCCCGGCATGGCAACCGATCCGACGGAACAACTGGTCCGACTGTTCGCCGAGGAGAGCCGGGTGCGCGCCTTCGCCGCCGTGGCGCTGGGCGCCGGGAGCGCCGAGCAGGTCGCCCGGGCGGCGGGGCTGTCTCCCAAGGAGACGGCCGTGGCGCTGCGGCGGCTCGGGGAGCAGGGCGTGGTGACGGCGGGGGACGACGGAGAGCTGGCCGTGGCGTACGACCTGTTCAAGGAGTACGCGCGGGCGGCGGCGCAGCGGGAGAAGGACTCCGCGACCCCCGGGGCTCCGGCGTCCGGGGACGAGCGGGCCGACATCGTCCTGCGGACCTTCGTCCGCGACGGGCGGCTGGTACGGCTTCCCGCGCGGTGGACCCGCAAGAAGCTGGTGCTGCGGCACATCGCCGAGCAGACCTTCGAGCCGGGCGTCGCGTACCCGGAGCGGACGGTCGACGAGAAGCTGCGCGCCTGGTGCGAGGACAGCGACGACATCGACCATGTGACGCTCCGGCGCTCTCTGGTCGACCTGCACCATCTGCGCCGGAGCGAGGGCGTCTACCGGCGGCCGGCCGAGGCCGCGCACACCGGGGGCGCGCACGCTGAGGCCGCGCACGCCGGGGACGCGGACATCGCCTGACCGCCGGGCCTCAGGGCAGCCGCCGCACCGGTGCGCCCGCCAGGTACGCCTGGATGTTCTCCACCGCCTGGCCGTAGTACGTCGCGTAGTTGGCCTGCGAGACATAGCCCAGGTGGGGTGTGGCGAGGAGGCGGGGGGCCGTGCGCATCGGGTGGTCGGCGGGCAGGGGCTCGATGTCGAAGACGTCGACGCCGGCGCCGGCGATACGGCCCTCGTGCAGGGCGGTGAGCAGGGCGTTCTGGTCGACGATGGCCGCCCGTGAGGTGTTGACCAGGTAGGCGGTCGGCTTGAGGAGGGCGAGTTCGGGCGCCCCGAGCAGGCCGCGGGTGCGGTCGCTCAGGGCCAGGTGGACGGAGACGAAGTCGCTGTCGGCCAGCAGCTCCTCCTTGGAGCCGGCCAGGTGGACGCCGACCTCGTCGGCGTACTCCTTGGTGAGGTTCTGGCTCCAGGCGCTGACACGCATGCCGAAGGCGAGGCCCACCTGG
Source organism: Streptomyces sp. NPDC006385 (assembly GCF_040612485.1). NCBI lineage: Bacteria > Bacillati > Actinomycetota > Actinomycetes > Kitasatosporales > Streptomycetaceae > Streptomyces > Streptomyces sp. NPDC006385. The sequence continues at coordinate 100,440 of NZ_JBEXQG010000007.1, read as the reverse complement.
GCCACCCGGCTGCCGATCTTGCCCAGGCCCAGCAGTCCCAGGCGGCGGCCGTGCAGGTCGGCGCCGACCGTGCTCTGCCAGGGGCCGCCGCCGCGCAGGGCGTTGCTCTCCTGGACGATGCCGCGGGCGAGGCCGAGCAGCAGCGCCCAGGTGAGCTCGACGGGCGGGGTGGAGGAACTGGCCGTGCCGCAGACCGTGACGCCGTGCGCCTCGGCGGCGGCGTAGTCGATGACCGAGTTGCGCATGCCGGAGGCGATCAGCAGCTTCAGCCGGGGGAGACGGGCGATCAGGGAGGCGGGGAAGGGGACCCGTTCGCGCAGCGTGACCACGATGTCGAAGTCGGCGAGGGCCGCGGCCAGGGCGTCCTCGTCGGGGATGTGGGTGGTGAACGGGACGACCTCCACGTCGTCCGCGAGCGGAGACCAGTCGGCGACCTCGGTCGCCACGTTCTGGAAGTCGTCGAGCACAGCACAGCGCAGCCGCACGGTGGTTCCTTTCATGGCCGGGGTGAACCGACTGTACGGAAACGCGCGCGACCCGCGGTACGCAGGCCGGGCCTTGCGCTGTACCGTGACGGCCAGGCACGGCGTCGGAGCCCGCGTACGCGTCCCGGGAGGACCGCACCTTGTCACCGAGCATCCTCGTCACCGGAGCCAGTGGCTTCGTCGGAGGTCATGTCGCCGCGGCACTGGGGGAGTGGAAAGGCACCGCCGCGCCCTCCCGGGTCCGGTTCCTCCTGCGCGACCCCGGGCGCCTGCCACGGCACCCCGGCGTCGCCACCCCGGCGGCGGACGTCGTACGAGCGGACCTGGCCGAGCCGGTATCCCTGCGCGGGGTCTGCGACGGCATCGATGTCGTCCTGCACTGCGCCTCCCACATCGGCGACGACGAATCGCGCACCGAGACCGTCAACGACCACGGCACCCGCGCCCTCGTCGAGGAGGCGACACGCGCCGGTGTCGCCCGCGTCGTCTACGTGAGTACGGCCGCCGTGTACGGCCGAGGTCCCTTCACCCACGCGTCCGTGGCCGGGTCGACGCTCGCGCCGGCCTCGCCGACCAGCCGCTCGCGCGCCGCCGCCGAGCGCCATGTGCTGGACGCGGGCGGCGTCGTACTGCGCCCGCACCTCGTCCTGGGGGACGGCGACCGGTGGGTGGTGCCCGGGCTGGTCGCCCTGATGAGGGCGCTGTCGGCGAGCCTGAAGGAGGACACCGCCCGGCACTCCGTGGTCGACGTACGGGCGTTGGGGCGCGCGGTGGTCGCCGCCGGGCTGTCGGAACGGGAACTGGCGGGCGCGCATCACGTCAACCATCCGGAACCGGTGGGTACTTCCGACCTGCTCGACACGGTGGCCGACCGGATCGGCCTGCGCCTGCCGGGCACACCCCTGGACGTCGACGAGGCCCGGACACGGCTCGCCGGGCAGCCGCGGGCGCTGCGCCACCTCGCCATGCTCGCCGTGGACCACTGGTTCGCGGACGACGGCTTCTGGGCCGGCGTCGGCGTGGACCCAGGAGCGGGGCCGGTGCGCAGCTTGGCCGAACACGCGTGGTGGTACGGGCAGTTCCTGGCCCGCTGACGGGGCATGCTGCCTTGCTCGGAACAGGCTTTCGACACGCGGGGTCTTCGTGGATACCAAGCGCACACTGACGGGCAAGATCGCACTGGTCACCGGGGCCGGCCGCGGGATCGGCAGGGCCATCGCCGGGCGGCTCGCCCAGGACGGGGCACTCGTCGGCGTCCACTACGGCCACAGTGAGGCCGCCGCTGTGGAGGTCGTCGCGGAGATACGCAAGAACGGCGGGCGGGCCTTCCCGGTCGGGGCGGAGCTCGGAGTGCCGGGCGATGCCGCCGCCGTCTTCGAGGCCTTCGACGCGGGGGTGCGGGAAGAGGCGGCGGTGGACGTCGAGGGCTCGCTCGACATCCTGGTGAACAACGCGGGGGTGAGCGGCTCGGGCCCGGTGGGGGAGGCGGTTCCCGAGGTCTTCGACCGGATGATCGCCGTCAACGCCAAGGCACCGTTCTTCCTCGTGCAGAGCGCACTGCCGCGTATGCGGGACGGCGGGCGCATCGTCAACATCTCCTCGCTCGCCTCACGACGCGCCTTCCCCGAGTCCGTCGCGTACGCCATGTCCAAGGGCGCCCTGGACACGATGACCCTGTGCCTGGCGAAGGAACTCGGCGGCCGCGGCATCACCGTCAACACGGTCGGGCCGGGCTTCATCGAGACGGACATGAACGCCCGGCGCCGGACCACACCGCAGGCCCGGGCCGCCCTGGCCGCGCGGTCCGTCTTCGACCGGATCGGCAGGCCCGCCGACGTGGCGGACGTGGTGGCGTTCCTCGCCTCCGACGGCTCCCGGTGGATCACCGGGCAGTACATCGACGTCAGCGGGGGGACGGATCTGTGAGGGCGGCCGGGCGGCCCGGCGGCCTAGGCCGAGCCGATGCCGGCCTGAGGCTTGGCTGCGTCCAGTGGAACCAGCTCTGACCAGCAAAAAGCCCTCCCGAGGGGGAGGGCGGAGACTTGCGCCCCCGGCAGGACTCGAACCTGCGGCCAAGCGCTTAGAAGGCGCTCGTTCAACTCGTGGCCTCTGAGCTGGGCCTACAGCTGGTGACAGCTCTCTTATACGCCAACTTCGACACGTATTCGACCCGAGCTTCGGATTACTCGTACACGGCCGCAGCTCCCAAGGCCCGTGCGAAGAAGCTCCAGTCGCCGTTGACGGGCAACTCGCGGCCGAAGTTGCTGTACCAGCCGTCCGCATCGTCGATCCATGCCGCCAGGGCTTCAAGGAAGCTCCCGAGGTCCGCGTTCTCCCATGAGCTGCCGTCCTCAGCGTGGCTGCGGTGGAGGGAACGGACGAAGGCGGCCAGGTCTTCTCTGCTGCCGACGTGATCAGGAGAGGTGGTCATGCCCGGCACCCTAATGGGCAGGCCAACAGCCGTGGTACGGCAAGAAAAACCCCATCTTGCCCGACCGCTACCCCTGGGGGGAAACCCATATGGTCGAGGGGCTCTGACCTGCGACTTTCACCCGGAGGTCCCCTAGCTCATCTGTCACTGTCGGTCGTCATCGATCGGCTTCGGGCAGCCTTGCACCGCCCAGAGACGGCCCAGAACGCATGCAGGTGGTCACGCATAGGACTGCACGCATCTGGTGGGATCTGAGTATGCGCCACGTCACTCGGGTGCAAGATGCCTCCCTGAACGAGCTGAGCGCTCTTGCCGACATCGGCAAGATCATGGGCGGGGTGGTGGCGGCACTGACCCTCATCGGAACGGTGACCGAGTGGTGGAAGAAGGGTCCGGGCAGGCGGCGGACTTGGACCAAGAACTTCAAACTGCCCGCCCCGGGCGTGCGGCCGGCCTACGTCGAGGCCCTCTTCGGAGAGCCTGCGTTTGAGCTGACGGTGCCGGTGCTGAGCATCACACCTGGCGAGGGGAGCCGCCTGAGCGTGACAGAGCGGGTATGGCCCCTGGCGACCGAGAGCTACCTGACGACATGGGGCAGTGAGTCCGACGTTGTGGCCTACTCACTCACCACCACCAGTAAGCGGTTCAAGCCCAAGATCCGTATAGGCTCCTCCTGGTACTCCAACGGGCCCGCCCTGAATGTGCGCCTGGGGCGTACGCGGCTCGCTCAAGTCAGCAGCGCTCTGGACTTGCCGCACCCGGAAGAGATCGCCTCATGGAAGGGTGCTCGGCGGCACGAGTACTACGAAACGTACTACTTCGGGAACCCAGGGCATTACATGACGTGGATGTGCGGCGTCTCCGGTACCGGTTATCGGGCTGGTGAAGCAGGAGCCATGGAGCGGCTCGGTCCTGAGAACTCGGCGTTTCTCCGGGGTGACCTGATCGAAAGACTCCCAGTGGATCAACAGCAGGAGCTGGACGTGTACCGCACCCGTGCGGTCGTGAACAGCCTGATGGTTCAGGGCATGGAACGGTTGAACATCTGCCCGGAGGTACCGCGCAGCGGTCCTGACTACGACGTAGTCCGAACACTCGAGAAGGCCCCGGGGGTCCTCGGCAAGATCAGGATTCGACGGGAGTTGCGAAGAGTGGAGGGGCGCCCAGGGGCCTGGGAGAAGGTCCGGCATCGACTTCCTAGACGGTTGCTGCGACGGGCCAGAGGCCCACGACCACCGCTTTATAAGACATCGACCGCTGAACCGGCAGGTGTTGGCACTGTCTCGCCGCTTGGCGTGCGCGATTGCCTGAGACTCGCCTTCGAGGAGAATGCTGAGGGTACCCATCAGACCGGTGCCCGCCAGGAAGTGGGCGAGTGGTGCTACCGACGTAGCCACCCCTTGTGTGACAGGGCCGCCGTGGGCGAGTGAATTGCGCACGGATCGCAGGCGATTGAGGGCACGCGACCAGCGGTCATCGAGCTCCTCCTACCAGGTGCGCATGCCCCTCGCCTCCTGCTACTCGGCCCGTCATGTCCTCAGTACGCCGGCGCTGCCTGCTGTGCGTGGGGTAGATCGACATGAGGTCGGGCAGCGTGGAGATGACCCTGCGCACGTCCGTGCGGAAGCCCATCCGCCGTTGCCCTTGGTCAAGATGAGGCACTTGCCAGGCAGGGCAAGCCGTTGGCCCACTGACGGGACCCCGCCCAGCGCGCCGCGACGGACGACATCACGGTCGTTCGGCCGTCAGCATGTCCGGAAGTTCCCGCAGGTCCTGCGCGCTGTAACTGGGTGGCAGCGCCGTCTGCGGATACACCGACGCTCCGCGCCGCAGCCACGCACCGTCCAGCCCGGCTCGCTGCGCTCCGTCGATGTCCCAGGGATGCACGGCGACCATCAGCGCCTGGTCGGGCCGTACGCCGACCCGCTCGACGGCGTAGTGGTAGGCGGCCGGCGCGGGTTTCCAGCAGCGTGGGCCGCTCACGTCCGACAGGGCGTCGAAGCGGTCCAGTACCCCGGCCTTGTCCAGTAGCCGCTCGGTCAGTGCGACGCTGCCGTTGGTCATCGCCGTCAGGCGATACCCCGCCTCGCTCAACTTCCGTACGCCGTCCGGCACATCGGGGTGTACGTCCAGGTGGGCGAAGCCATCGAGAATGTGCCGGGCTGCCGCTTCTCCATCTCCCGCACAGCCCGCCAGCCCGGACAGCGTCGCCTGAAGTCCGTCGTGGGCGATGGACGTGAAGTCCGCGTAACCGCCGGCCGCCGTCAGCGCGAACCCGTCCCGCAGTACCCCGGCGAACCAGGTAGCCAGCAGATGCCCAGGGGCACCGATGTCCTCGAATCGGGTGCGCAGCGGCGTGAGGTCGCTGAGCGTCTCGTTGACGTCGAAGACGAGGACCTGGGGCCGGTCGGCTGGCATGCTCTCCTCCTCTTGGCGTCCGATCGTCCGATGTCGGATGCAAGGCCCATCAGGCTGCGAGTACCCGGCCTGCGCGCAAGTGCTGCGGCAGCTTGGCTCCTCCGTCGGCTTCGGAGTGCTGCAGGGGCATGGGCAGACGGAATCCGCGGAGCGTCCGGGTCTCCAGTTGGATGGCGGCATCGCGGCGCCGGCCGTGTTCCAGCAGGCGGCCCAGGGCTTGCCGTATGCGGGTGGCCGGTTCGTCGATGCAGATACGTTCCTCCGCGTAGGCGTGGACGAGGGGGTGGAGCCGGAAGCGGCCGGGCGCGGTGCGCTCGATCAGGTGTGCTGCCGTCAGGGCGGCGAGATGATGCTCGGCCGCGGCGGGCGGTTCGCCCAGGAGCGCGGCGGCCGTGGCGGCGTCGGTCTCCTGCAGGGGCTGGAGGGCCAGCAGACGCAGTAGCTGTCGCGCGCCCGTCGGCAAGTTCGCGTCGGAAGCAGACAGTGCGGTCCGTACGCCGTCCTCCAGGGCCAGGGTGATCAGGGGCTCGCGGTAGTAGTCGCCGAGCGCCCAGGCAGGGTGGTCCCGCATGTGGCGGCCGATAACCGACAGCGCCAGCGGGAGGTGGCCCAGCAGGCCCGCGATCTCGTGGACGGCCGTGCTGTCCGGGATGATGCGATCGGCTCCCGCTGTCGCCCGCAGCAATTCGACAGAGTCGTCCGGGTCGAGCGGCCGCACTGCCAGACGGGCGGTGTCACCGAGGCCGGAAAGGGCGTGCCGACTGGTGATCACAGTGCGGCATCCTCGGGTCCCGGGCAGCAGGGGACGCAGCTGTTCCGCATCCGCCGCATCGTCCAGGACGATCAGTGCGCCGGTTCCCGCCAGCAGCTGCCGGTAGAGAGCTGCGCGTGCGTCGAGGTCGTAGGGGATGCGGTCGCCGGTGGCCCCGAGCAAGCGAAGGAAGATCTCGAGTACGGCTGCCGGGTCGGCGGGCGGGCCCTGCGGGGCGGAGCCTCGCAGGTGTGCGAACAGGACGGGCGCTCCGGTGCGTTGCTTGGCGAGCAGTTGGTGAGCGATGTGGAGGGCCAGTGACGTCTTGCCCACCCCGGGCATGCCCTCCAGCGCCAGCGTCGTGACGTCCCGGTCGCAGGCGAGTAAGACCTCCGCCCGGGCCGCCAGGTCAGTCCTGCCGACGAACACGGAGAGCCCGGCGGGCAGCCGGTCGTAGGCGCTGACCCGTGCGGCGGCCTCGGCCTCGCCGAGCACGGCCCGAAGCGACTGCCGCCACACGGAGAGGACGGCTTCGTCGGCGCCGACGAGGGCTTGCACCACGGCCAGTAGCAGGTCGGAGTTGGGGCGGCGGCGGCCCACCTGGAAGCAGTTGCCCACGGTCGAGCGGGCCGGCCATTCGCCGCGGGGGCGTCCAGCCCGCTGCCAGTCCCGGTGGACGCGCCGCGTGATCTCGGTGATCGACGGGTTGCCCGCCCACGCTTTCAGCAGTCTGAGTTCCGCGATGAATTCATCCATTGTGCGGGCTTTTCTCGGATCCAGTACCTGCGGCACGAACATCCTCCCCCATGGGACACCTGGGCCACGACCAACTTGGAACGGTCGTTTCAAGTTAGCCGTCATGGGGCTGTACCTGTCAACTGGCTTCCATCTGTTGAGCTCCAGCCACGGAGCGCATCCAGGATCATCCACGATCCGTCCGGAAGTCCGTATTCCGTCCTGATGCTGAGGCCCGTTCCCCCTCACCGGCACCCCGGGAATCCGACCGAGCCCCGCGTGCCCCGTTCCAGGACAGGAGTCCGTGCATCGCCATGCCCGAAATCGGTGTGTCCCTACGCCCCGGCGGCGGCAGCGTCGTCGTGGGTCAGGCCAGAGACCACACGGTCACCATCGACCGGCCCAAGGAGAAGGAGGGCACCGACGCCGGCCCCATGGGCAGTGAGCTGCTACTTCTGGCTCTCGGCGGTTGCTACGTGAGCACCTTCCTCGCGGCCTTGAGGGCTGAGGACCCGGAGGCCGACGCCTCCGAGATCGGCTTCCAAGTCGACGAAACCCTCGTGAGCGCGCCGACCCGCTTCTCCGAGATCACCGTGCGGGTGTCGGCGCCGGCCGCCCTCCAGGACCTGATCTCCAAGCCCCTGCTCAAGGCCGAGCGGGGCTGCATCGTCCACAACTCGATCCGTGACGCCGTGACAGTTCGCTTCACCCACGAGTGGCACTGACTCTTCCCCCCTGAAGGAGACAAGACCGTGGAAACGCAGCACAGCACCATGCAGGACAGCCACAGCCACAGCCAGGACCGCGGCATGGCGGACATGGTGATGCACGCGAGCAGCATGCAGCACGGCCCGATGGGCGGTGCGGCTCCCGACACCCGGCGCGTCACGATCGTAGGCGCCGGGTTCTCCGGCACGCTCACCGCCATCCGGCTGCTCCACTTCGCTGATACACCACTGGAGATATGCCTGATAGAGCGGGAGGAGGGATACCGCTACGGCGGTATCGCCTTCGGCTGGGCGTCCACCAACTGGGAGCACATGCTCAACATCCAGGCCGGCCGCATCACCCTGCGCCGGGAGCGTCCGGAGGACTTCCTGGAGTGGGCCAACGAGGAGGCGGACCGCTCCGAGTGGCCGCAGAAGTGGCAGTACCACAACTTCGGCGTGGCCTGCGTCGTACCGCGGCGGATCTTCCGGCAGTACCTGGCCGAGCGGCTGCGCGGCGCGGCCGCCGACGCCCACGCCGAGGTGACGCTGCGGGAGCTGACCGGTGAGGTCATCGACGTACGCGGCCAGGGCGGTGGCTACGTCGTCAAGTACGCCGACGCCGGAGAGCAGGGCGGCGTGCACGACCTGCCGTCGGACCAGGTGATCCTCGCGACCGGTCACCTCTCGCCGGTCCAGGCGCCCTTCTACCACCGCATCAAGAACTCCGACCGTTTCATCGCCGACCCCTACGCGCCCGGAGCTCAGGAGCGGTTCCAGGAGGTCGGCCCCGAGGAGACCGTCCTCGTCACAGGCTCCGCACTGTCGGCCTTCGACACAGTGATCTCCCTCGTCCACGCCGGCCACCGGGGACAGATCCTGATCTGCTCGCGCGGCGGCCACATGCACGGCACCTACCCCGTCGACCACGAGCACGACATCTGGCAGGCCCGCCGACCACCGTTCCTCGACGCTGAGGAGCTCACCCCCGAGTCGGTGGTCGAGGGGATCAAGGCGGAGTACGCGCACTTGCGTGACGAGCAGGGCGTGGAGCCGGGCAGCGCGCTCGACGCCGTCTTCCCCGAGCGCGTCATGAAGGCGTGGGAGCCGTACGTCATCGAGCTGATCTCCCGCATGGACGCCCACGACGTGCGCATGCTGCTCGACAAGTACAAGAGCCTGATCGTCACCAACCGCACCAGCACCGTGCGGGAGATCGGCGGCGTCGTGCGCAGCCGGATGCGCGGATTCAACGGCGCACCGAAGACCGTCGAGGTCCTGTCCGCCAGCATCCAGGACATGCGCCTTGTCGAGGAGGGCACGAAGATCCGGGTGGTGTTCGCCGACCAGCCGGACATCGTCGTCGACCGCGTCGTCAACTGCCTGGGCAACAAGACCGACTACGAGCACACCGGCCACCCTCTGTGGAACGGCCTGGTCAACGGACACGGATACGCGCAGCCGCAGACCAAGACCCACCGGGGCATCGAGGTCGGCGCGCACGGACAACTCATCGCCGCAGACGGCGAGGTGGCACCGGGACTGTTCGGCGTCGGCCCCATGCGCCAGGGAGACGAGACCACCCGCCGCGGCCGTCTCGGCGCGTTCGTGTTCAGCATCGGCACCCTGCGCAACCAGTGCTTCGACACGGCGATGGAGGTGCTGCGCCAGCTGAAGTCCGCGAGCGACGAGGAGCAGATGGACATCCCCGACGGCGTCCACCACTGCCTGATCCGCAGCAGCGACTGGATCGCCGCGGACCTCACCGCCGAGGAGCCGCAGGCCACCCGCCTGCGGGAGCGCCTGCAGAGCTACGCCTGTGAGAGCGCCTACCCCAACGCCGTCAACTACCTGCAGGCCCAGGACCGCACCGAGCGCCGCAAGTACCGCGGCATCCTCGATGACGACCTGGCGGACTTCGGCGCCGCCCTGGCCCGCGAGTTCGACATCACCACCCAGCAGGCCCGGCGGACCGTCTCCCTGCTGGCCACCCTGGTGGAGAAGCACGCGGTACACAACCTGTGCGACATCACCAAGCTGGCGGGCTGGGACTCCCAGTACGCCGACCAGGTCAAGCACGCCCCGAAGAAGGGCATGTGATGGCAGGCCACGACGAGCAGGAGCTGCTCGGCCGCCTGTTCATGGTCCGGCACGGCGAATCGACCTGCAATTCCGTCCACCGCATCGCCGGTCAGCGCGACGCACCCTTGACCTTCCTTGGCCGGATCCAGGCCGAGAAGGTCGCCAAGGGGCACCGCGGCCAGCACTTCGACCGTGTCTACGTCTCCCCGCTGACCCGCGCGTACGAGACTGCCGACACCATCTTCGGCATCGACGCCCCCGACGCGGACGCCCCCGAGGTCGTGGTCGACGAGCGCCTGATGGAACGCGACTTCGGCAGCTACACGCTGGAAAGCAAGTCCATCCTCCAGCGCCGCCACGGCATCGCCGAGTACGAGCGGGCCATGAACGCCGACAGCCCGACCATGCACGGCGGCGAGTCCTTCCAGCAGTTCAAGGACCGCGTGCACGCCTTCTACGAGGAGGAGCTGCTGCCGGCGCTGCGCCGCGGCGAAGTGGTTTGCGTGGTCTCCCACAAGTACGTCGTCGAGCTGATCTGCCGGTTCATCCTGGCCCGCCCGGCTGACGAGTCGTACGACCTGCGCCTGCCCAACTCTCAGATGTTGCAGGGCGATCGGATCCACAGCTATGTGAAGAACGAGAACAAGACCATGAACATGGTCTACGACTGGATCGTCGTCAACCATCCCGTGGTCTTCTGCGGGGGACTGGCGGCGGGTCTACTCGCCAATGTCGCGGGGCTGCGGCTCTCGACCTCGCCGTACGTGCTGCTCCTGCTCCTGGTGCTGGCCAGCGTCATCACCATGTGCCGCATCGAGTTGGAGAACGCGCGAGCGTTCGTGACCGACCGAGGCCCCCTTCGGTCCGTTGCCCTGCGCTACCTCGCCCTGCCGATCGCCTTCGCGGCCCTGGTGCACTGGTCGGACGCGGGCAGTTCGAGTACGGCGGCGATCGCCGCGGTGTTCCTCGCGACCCCCAGCTCCGTGGTGGCGATGACGGTCAGCCGCTGTCTCGGCGGCATGATCATGCCGACGTTCGCGCAGGTCCTGCTCTCCTCACTGGCGGCGACGCTGTCATTCTCGGCCGTCCTCGCCCTGACCCTGCACGAGGACGTGGCACCGGCCGTCGCTATCAGCGCTGCCACCTCGACCGGTGTCGTCACGGCGGCGTACGTCTTGGTCAAACGCCTGCGGGAGCGCTCTCCCATCCGTACGGCCAAGTACGGCGAGCGCAACGGATACGTGGCGGTGCTGCTGCTGACCGCGTTTATCGTGCTGGTCTGCCTCAAGCTCGACTTGGACGGCTTCACCACCTATGCGCCGACCGCCGTGGGTATCGCTGTCGGGCTGCGACTGGTTGCCGCGCTGCTCAGGCGCCGCCGTCACGTCCAGACGCTCGACGACTACACCGCGATGACCTACCCGAACGTCTTCGTGGTGGTCATCATCGCCGCGCTCACCGGCAACGGGCCGCTGGAGCAGGTGGCGATCTGGACCCTCCTGCCCATGTTCGTCCTGTCGTTCTTCGACAGCTGGTACGCCCGCTTCCTCGTCGTCGCCCCCGACGACGCGCGCTGGCCGGCCGTCCTCGGACTTCCCGCGCACCGTCCCGTGTGTGGCCGCCCGGTCACCGAGGACCCACGCGAGCCCTCCGTCCCCGCCCGTTCCTGATGACCACGGGAGTCGATGTGCAACCCACGCACCCCACGGCCTATCTGGCCGCCACCACCGACAAGAACCTCGAACTCGTCCTCCACGTCCTGCCCGCGATCGTCGTCATCCTGGTCGCCTCGGCCCTCTGCGGACGCCTCGCCCTCCTGGTGAAGCAGCCGCGGGTGCTGGGGGAAATGGTCGCGGGCGTGCTGCTCGGGCCTACCTTGTTCGGCGCGCTGTTCCCCGAGGCGCAGAAGGCAATCTTCACCGCCGATGTGAAGCCGATCCTCTACGTCCTGAGCACTATCGGCCTGACCGTCTTCATGTTCCTGGTCGGCGCCGGCCTCGACCACGGTGGCGGCACCGGCGGGAAGGACACCAAGAACGCCGCTGTCCTGGCCGTCTCCGGCATCATTCCCTCCCTGCTGCTCGGCGCCGGCGCTGGCTACCTCCTCTACGACCGGCTTTCCCGCCCCGACGTCACCTCCTTCGAGTTCGCCCTCTTCATGGGCGGCGCCCTGTCGATCACGGCCTTCCCGATGCTGGCCCGCATCCTCTACGAGCGCCGGCTGGAGAACACCCCGCTCGGCCGGATGACCCTCTTGGGCGCCTCCATCGACGACGCTGCGGCCTGGTGCTTCCTCGCCGTGCTGTCGGCCATGCATTCCGGGGGCGGCCCCATGCAGGTCCTGCGAATGATCGGATTCACCGCCCTGTTCGCCCTGGTCATGCTGACCGTCGTGGCCCGGCTGCTGCGCCCCATGGGCGCCAAGGTCGAACGCACCGGCCACTTCGGCTTCGACCAGATGTACATCGTCGTCGGTATCGTCCTGCTGGCCGGACTGTTCACCGACTACATCGGCATCTACTCCGTATTCGGCGGCTTCATCGCCGGACTCGCCATGCCGCGCAACCCCGCCTTCCGCGCGGCGCTGCACAACCGCATGATGGACATCGTCTGCGTCCTGCTCCTGCCGATCTTCTTCGCCTTCTCCGGCCTCAACACCGAGCTCGGTGGCGTCGCGGGATGGGCCATGATCGGCCCGTTCCTGCTGATCCTTGCGGCGGGCTTCGTCGGCAAGTACGCGGGCTGCGCCCTCGCCATGCGCGGTGTCGGATTCTCCTGGCGCGAGTCCTGGGCGGTGGGCGGCCTGATGAACGCCCGCGGCCTGATGATCCTCATCTTCATCAACATCGGCCTCGCCCAGGGAATGATCAGCAAGGACGTCTTCTCCATGCTGGTCCTGGTCGCGGTCATCACCACCGCCGGCGCCGTACCGCTGTACCGCTGGGCGCTGCCCGAGCGGCTCGAACAGCGGATGTCCCCTCCGGCACCACAGCCCAAGGCAGCTTCCGGATCGACCCCGGCCGAGGCAGAGCCCGTTCACGCCTGACCCAACGGCCGGCCGGACGCGTAAGCGCCCGGCCGGCCCTCACGTCATCACCCGCTTGAAATCCTTCGTCCCCGCACGGGAGCAGCCATGCCCAACGGCGTGAACGGCGTCGCACTCGCCGTCTTCATCTTCTTCTTCCTGGCCGTCACGGTCATGGGCTTCCTGGCCTCGCGCTGGCGCAAGGCCGAGAACGAGCACAGCCTCGACGAATGGGGCCTGGGCGGCCGGTCGTTCGGCACCTGGGTCACCTGGTTCCTGCTCGGCGGCGACGTCTACACGGCCTATACGTTCGTGGCGGTCCCGGCGGCGATCTACGCGGCGGGCGCGGCTGGCTTCTTCGCGGTCCCGTACACGATCCTCGTCTACCCGTTGATCTTCACGTTCCTGCCCCGCCTGTGGTCGGTGAGCCACCGCCATGGATACGTCACCACAGCGGACTTCGTCCGCGGCCGGTTCGGCTCGAAGGGCCTGTCGCTCGCGGTGGCCTTCACGGGCATCTTGGCGACGATGCCGTACATCGCGCTCCAACTGGTCGGAATCCAGGCAGTGCTGGACGTGATGGGCGTCGGCGGCGGCGAGAACACCAACTGGTTCATCAAGGACCTCCCCCTCCTGGTCGCCTTCGGCGTGCTGGCCGCGTACACCTACTCCTCGGGCCTGCGCGCCCCCGCCATGATCGCCTTCGTCAAGGACACGCTGATCTATGTCGTCATCGTGGTCGCGATCATCTATATCCCGATCAAGCTGGGCGGTTTCGACGAGATCTTCGCCGCGGCGGACAAGAAGTACACGGACGCCGGTGTGGGCGGACTGCTCCCGGTTCCGGCGGGCCAATGGACCTACGCCACACTGGCGTTGGGATCCGCGATGGCCATGTTCATGTATCCGCACTCGATCACGGCGACGCTGTCGTCCCGCAGCCGTGAGGTGATCCGGCGCAGTACGACGGTGATGCCCCTCTACACCCTGATGCTGGGCCTGCTGGCCCTGCTGGGCTTCATGGCGATCGCGGCCGGCGTCAAGGTCACCAACGGGCAGTTGGCGATCCCGCAGCTGTTCGAGGACATGTTCCCGTCCTGGTTCGCGGGTGTGGCCTTCGCGGCGATCGGCATCGGCGCGCTGGTCCCGGCGGCCATCATGTCCATCGCGGCGGCCAATCTCTTCACCCGCAACATCTACAAGGACTTCATCAAGCCGGACGCGACGCCCGCGCAGGAGACCAAGGTCTCCAAGCTGGTCTCGCTGCTGGTGAAGGTGGGCGCCCTGGTCTTCGTCCTCACCATGGACAAGACGGTCGCGATCAACTTCCAGCTCCTGGGCGGCATCTGGATCCTCCAGACCTTCCCGGCCCTGGTCGGCGGCCTGTTCACCCGCTGGTTCCACCGCTGGGCCCTGCTGGCCGGCTGGGCGGTCGGCATGATCTACGGCACGATCGCCGCGTACGGCGTCGCCTCGCCGACCCAGAGGCACTTCGGTGGCTCGGCGAAGGAGATCCCCGGCATCGGGGAGATCGGCTACATCGGCCTGACGGCGTTCGTGCTGAACGTGGTCGTGACGGTCGTCCTCACCTTCGTCCTGAAGGCCGCGAAGGCCCCCGAGGGCATCGACGTCACGTCCCCCGGGGACTACACGGCGGATGCGGCAGAGGAGGCGATCCCCGCGCTCCGTCCCGGCACTTCACCTGCAACCAACCCCAGTTGAGCCGGATCCACGCACCTCTACGCCGCCGCCCGGACGCCGATCGAGTCCAGGGCGGCGGTCACCGTCTTGCCCAGAGTCGCGGCATCCGCACCGGCGCGGGAGCGCAGGTTGACGCCATAGGCGAGCAGCGCCAGCAGATCCGCGGAAGCTCCGGGGTCGGCGCCAGGGGCGAGCTGCCCCTCGCGGTCGGCGGTGACGAGGGCGGCGTACATTGCCTCGCGCAGCCCTCGGTGATGCTGGTCCAGGACAGCGCGTACCTCAGGATCGCTGTTCTCAGCCCCGGCGTGCGCGTTGGAGACCATGCAGCCCCAGCGGGCGTACTCACCCGAGCAACGCGCCTCGATCAGGCCGCCGAAGAACTCGGAGATCGCGGGCAGGCCCCGCTCGTCCTCGGCCAGGCGCCGGAACATCGGCTGGGAGCGCTGCTCCAGGTAGCGGCGCAGCGCGGCGAGGTAGAGCTCCTGCTTACCGCCGAACGTGGCGTACAGGCTGGAGCGGTTGAGCCCGGTCGCGGTCACCACGTCCTGGATCCCGGTCGAGGCCACGCCCTGCCGCCAGAACAGTCGCACCACGGTCTCCAAGGTGGCATCCGGATCGAAGTGCTTGATGTCCGGCATGTTTCACCTCGCCATCTTGAAATAGGGATTCCAAGATACTCCCCGTTCAGCAGACGGCAAAGGTGCTGACAGATGCAGAGCGGGGCAGGTCGCCCGCCAGCGCGAAGGCGTCCAGCTTCGTCCACGATCCGCCCGGTGGCCGCCCGCGCGCCGCGACCATGCCCCCATGAATCGCATACCAGCCCTCTGGGCGGCCGCGTACGGGTCGCAGTCACCCCGCGTCAGCCGCTTTCTCGCCCGCCGTGTGGTCCATCTCTGCGCCTTCATCCGGGCTCTCGCCCTGACCGACCATCGCCCGTTCACCAGTCTCTGACGCGTCGACACCTCCGCGTGGCTGGCGCGGGACTGCGGATACCCTTATCTTGGAACGAGCGTTTCAAGATCTGCTCGCGGGTACCGCTCGGATGCTTCGTCGCGTCCGGTCCCGCTCCAGTCGCCAGCCAGGAGGAACAAGCACCATGACCACCCTCAACGCCGAACTGCGCACCTTCTATGAAGCGCGTCAGCAGCAGATCCCCGCCGAGATCCGGGCGATCATGCAGCGGGCCGGCCAGGAACTCGCCGACTCCGGCCAGGCTGACCGCGCCCTGACCGTGGGCGACAAGGCCCCGAGCTTCAGCCTCCCCTCCGCGGCTGGACAGACCCTGTCCCTGGACGCCCTGCTCGCCGAGGGCCCGGTCGTCCTGACCTTCTACCGCGGCGCCTGGTGCCCGTACTGCAACATCGCCCTGCGCTCCCTCCAGCAGCACCACGACGCCGTCACCGCACACGGCGCCCGCCTGGTGGCCGTCTCCCCGCAGATCCCCGACGAGTCCCTCACTCTGACCGAGAAGCACGACCTCGCCTTCGACGTCCTCAGCGACATCGGCTCCGACACCGCCAAGCAGTACGGCCTATCCTTCGACCTCCCCGACGACCTCGCCGCCGTCTACGACAAGCTCGGCTTCGACCTCCAGCGCGTCAACGGCGGCCACCCGCGCACCCTGCCGCTGCCCGCCACCTACGTCATCGACCGCGACGGCGTGATCCGCTGGGCCTTCGTCCACACCGACTACACCACCCGCGCCGAACCGGCAGACATCCTCGCTGCTCTCGACGCGCTGGCCTGAAGCAGGCAGCCCTAACAGAGCTGGTGCCGTCAGGGCCTGTCAGGCATGGGCGAGTTCGGCCGCACCGAAGGAGACGTCGAACCGGTCACACCAGATGCTGACGCTGCTGAAACGGGCCGGGTCGACGTCCTCGGGCAGGGCGTAGTTCTGGCTGCCCTTGTTGCCCTTGAGCTTGCCGAGGCTGACGTATTCCCCAGCGTCGAAGACGTGCCAGCCGGCCGTCCCTTCCTTCACCGGTGCGTCGGTGAGCCACACGCGCAGGTCGGGGCCGTTGCTGGTGTCGAGGTTCTCCAGCCGGACGATGTGGGAGCCGTCGGCCAGCCGTACGAGCTTCACCGTGCCCGACGTCGGGTGTTCGTGGCTGATCAGCTCACCGCTCGCCAACGTCTGCGGCCCGGCCGGCGTGGTGGGTGTCCGGGAGCGTGCCGCCGCAGGAGGTGCGGAGGTTTCCACAAGCTGGGGCAGGGCCTCCTCGACGGTCTCGTCCTGCCACAGCTTCCACGGCTGGAACCAGTACAGCCCGAAGCCGACTCCGCCGACCGCCACCACAGGCACCGCGATGACCAACGGCCTGGTCAGCACCTTCCGCACGCGCCCCATCCCCGCCTCGCCTCCTGGAAGTTCTTCTGTCCTGCCCCATTCAACGGAAGCGGGCGGCCGTCCCACACCCCGCAGGAGATGACGGAATCCTTACGCCGCACCGTCGCATTCAGCGGTGCTCGGGGTTGTCCGCCCCGGCCGGCAGCCGGCGTCCCACTCCGAGTGCATCAGGTTCCAAGTCATGAAGGAGGTGTTGCGGTTGATGAAGTCATTCTCCGGGCCGCCCAAACCGTGTCCAGGTACGAGGGGCCGGGCCCGTCCGCGTCGATCCAGCCCGCGTCCGCCTTCCCGGTGATCAGACGCCCTGCGACTCGCCCGTAGCAGGCGTACGGGCCCTGGGAGTTGAGCAGGCTGGAGCAGTTGTACAGGCGCTCAATGACCTGCTGAGTGACGGAGCTGTTGTCGCCAGCCAGAGGTGCCCGGCCAGCACCCGCTCGTGCTAACCCGGCCAGGCGTCGGTGGCGAAGACGTGCTCGGTCATTTCCGGATAGAGCATGTGCCTCAGTGTCCCTGCCATCTGCGGCGACGCCTGGGAATCCGAGTTTCGGCTGGGCGGGATGACGCGGACGGTCAGAGCGCCCCGCTTTGCGCGGCCGAGTGCGATGCTTGTGGCTGACCACAGACCCTGGCGTGGGTGAGCGGTTCGACGGCAAGAGACCGTACTGAAACCTCGGGAAGTTTTCGGGAAGGACACCCGCCGAGGGCCGGACGAAATCGGCCCTAGCCGGACACTCGCTGACTCCGTCCTAGGGTCCACCTGCACCCGCGAAGCTGCTCCGCCGAGCCCGATAAATGGCCTCTGACCAGCAAAAACGCCCTCCCGATGGGAGGGCGGAGAGAGGGCGCCCCCGGCAGGACTCGAACCTGCGGCCAAGCGCTTAGAAGGCGCCTGCTCTATCCACTGAGCTACGGGGGCCGGTTGTGGTGGCCTCGGTCGTGGTGCCCGGGTGTGGGCTGATCCGTGACGTTGCCGGGGACAAGGATAGGGCTCCCGTGTCCATGTCCCTGTTGCTTCGCCTCCGTGGCTCGATGTGGAGGTTCGGTGAAGCGGTCCTGATAATCGCAGGCAGGTGCGAATCGTGCACCGTTTTTTGGCCTCTTGCGTCCCGGGTGTTGTGCACTCGTTATGCCTGGACTGTGCCTGTGTCCCAGTCGCCCCTTCCGTCCCTTGTGTTCCATCGGCGCGCAGACATGCTCATATGCTTCAGAATTCCCCTAAAATTGGGCATTCTTCGCATGTGGTGACCTTGGACGTACGGCCTCAGCTGCTCGACGCACTCTCCGCCCTGCGCGACCGTGTCGCCGCCGCACGCTTCCCGCTGCCCCTGGCGGGGGCCCCACGCGCGCGTGCCAACCGCGACGAACTGCTCGCGCAGCTCGACGACTATTTGGTGCCCCGCTTGAGAGAGCCCGAAGCACCCTTGCTGGCCGTGGTGGGCGGATCCACCGGGGCCGGCAAGTCGACGCTCGTCAACTCCCTCGTGGGCAGACGCGTGACCGAGGCGGGCGTACTGCGGCCGACGACACGGACCCCGGTGCTGGTCTGCCATCCGGAGGACCATCACTGGTTCAGCGGGATGCGCGTACTGCCCGACCTCGCACGCGTGTGGGTGCCCGAACACGATCCCGCTGAGGAGCTGATGCTGCCCGGCGAGGACTCCGCGCGCGTGCTGCGGCTCGAGACGGCCGACACGCTGCCACCCGGGCTCGCCCTCCTCGACGCGCCCGACATCGACTCCCTGCTCGGCGACAACCGCGCCCTCGCCGCCGAACTGATCTGCGCCGCCGACATCTGGATCATGGTCACGACAGCCGCCCGGTACGCCGACGCCGTCCCCTGGCACCTGCTGAGGACCGCCAAGGAGTACGACGCCACCCTCGTGACCGTGCTGGACCGGGTGCCCCACCAGGTCGTGTCCGAGGTGTCGCGGCAGTACGGGGCGCTCCTCACCAAGGCCGGACTCGGCGACGTACCCCGCTTCACCGTGCCCGAACTGCCCGAGTCCGCCTGGGGCGGCGGGCTGCTGCCGGCCACGGCGGTGGCGCAGCTGCGCAACTGGCTCGTCCAGCATGCCCAGGACCCGGCGGCACGGGAGCACGCCATGGCCCGTACCGCCTACGGGCTGCTCGACTCCCTCAAGGCCCGCATGCCCGAACTCGCCAGTGCCGCCGCCGCCCAGTACGCGGCCGCGCTGCGGCTCACCGCCGCCGTCGACTCGGCATACGACAGCGAGTACGCGCGCGTGCGGGCCCGGCTCCAGTCCGGCGCCGTACTCGCCGGTGACGCCCTGAAACGCTGGCGTGCCTTTCCACTGGACTGCTCCGCCGGGGAGCTCCTCGACTCGCTGGTGGAGAGCCTGAGCACCCTGCTGCTGTGCGCCGTCACCGCCGCCGACGAGCGCGTCGACGACGCCTGGCGACGCGAGCCGGCCGCCGACGCGCCGGAGCTGATGGGCCGTGACCCGAGGCCGACGAGTGTCGAACACCGTATCGGCGTGGCCGTACGGCGCTGGCGGCGGGAGTTGGAGGAGTACGCCGAGGACGAGGTCAGCGACCTCGAGCGCACTGGCGTCGTCCCGGATCCCGAGGTCGTCGCCGCCCTGGTCGCCACCGCCCTGCTCGGTGCCCGCCGCGCGCGGTCCGCGGGGGAGGGGCTCGCCGAACGGATCGGGGCGCACGGAGCGCTGCGGCTGCGCGACCGGGCGGGGCGGCTGCTCGCCGAGCACCTGGACCGGGTCATGCACCACGAACGCGAGCGTCGGCTCGCGCCGCTCGACGCGCTGGAAATCCATCCGGAGCCGCAGGCCGAACTCATCGCCGCGCTGTCCGTACTGCAGAAGGAGAGGTGACCGGTGACTGCCGTCACTGACCAGGACCAAACGGAACAGGACCAGACGGAACACGTCGATCGCCCGGAGGACAGCGCCACGAAGAACGCCGAGCGGGAGAACACCCCCATGGAGGCCGGCTCTGCGGAGACCGCCCCCGAGAACGGCCTCCCCGCCGGGAACGGCCGCGCCGAGGCCGACCGCGCGGACGCGGAGCCCGGGGAGGGCGAGAACTCCGCAGCGACCGGGGAGCCGGAGAAGCGCACGCTCTGGGGGAAGCGGGGGAAGCAGGAGGAGGACCAGCCGAACGACGAGGGGCACGCGCGCGTGGACGACGGTGACACCCGCGCGAGCGCGAGCGCGGACGCGGAGGACGGCGACGCCGGCACGACCGCGAACGACGGGGACGCCCCCGCGCGCGTGGAGGACGGTGACGCTCACACGCGCGGACGCACTTCCGGCTCCGGTGGGTCCGGCGGCTCCGGTGGGTCCGGTGGGTCCGGTGGGTCCGGTGGGTCCGGGGGGTCCGAGGGCGGTGGCTCCTCGCGTCGTACGGGATCGGCTTCTCGTACGGAGTCTTCCGGCCGTAAAGAGTCCACGTCTCGTACGGAGTCCCCGACACGCAAGGAGTCGCCCACTGCGCGTGCGGAGCGATCGTCCCGTACGGAGTCCTCCTCGCGTAAGGAGTCCCCCTTCCGTAAGGAGACTCCCTCGCGCAACGACTCCCCCTCCCGCAAGGAGTCCTCCTCGCGCAAGGACTCCCCCTCGCGCAAGGAGTCCTCCTCGCGCAAGGACTCCTCGTCCCGTACGGAGGCCACTTCCGGTGCGGAGGTCGCGACCCCCTGGGACGACGGGCTGATCGCACGGCGGGTCAGTGAGAGCGCCGCCCCTGAGCAGCCCGCCGCCGCGGAGCCCCGGGCCTCCGGCTCGCCGGTCGTGCTGCCGCTCGCCTACGACGGACCCCTGCGTGCCCGGCTCGACGCGCTGCGCGAACTGGTCGGGCTCTCGCGTACCCGGCTCGACAGCAAGACGCTCGCCGAGGCGGGCCGGGTGCTCGACGAGGCGGCGGCGCGGCGCAGGCTCTCGGGGCAGCACACCGTCGTCGCCATCGCCGGTGCCACGGGCAGCGGCAAGTCACAGCTGTTCAACGCGCTCGCCGGAGTGACCATCTCGGAGACGGGCGTACGGCGGCCGACGACCGCCTCACCCCTCGCGTGCAGTTGGAGCGATGGTGCGGTCGGCCTCATCGACCGGCTCGGCATCCCGCCACGGCTGCGGCGCCGCCCGGCGCAGAGCGCGGCCGCGGACGGGCAGCTGCGCGGGCTCGTCCTGGTCGACCTGCCCGACCACGACTCGGCGGCCGTGGCGCACCGCGAGCAGGTCGACCGCGTCCTGGCACTCGTCGACGCGGTCATCTGGGTCGTCGACCCGGAGAAGTACGCCGACGCCGTCCTGCACGAGCGCTATCTGCGGCCCATGGCGGGACACGCCGAGATCATGTTCGTCGTCCTCAACCAGGTCGACCGGCTGCCGGGGGAAGCCACCGACCAGGTCCTGGACGACCTGCGGCGGCTGCTCGACGAGGACGGCATCGCCCTGGGCGAGCACGGCGAACCGGGCGCGACGGTGCTCGCGCTGTCCGCGCTCACCGGGGAAGGCGTGGGCGATCTGCGGGAGGCGCTCGGCCAGTTCGTGGCGGAGCGCGGAGCCGCGGCCCGCCGGGTCGCGGCCGACATGGACGCCGCCGGATGGCGACTGCGGCCGGTGTACGCCGCGCGCCGGAGGACCGGGCTCAGCGAGGAGGCGCGGGACGAGTTCTCCGCCCGGCTCGCGGACGCGATCGGCGCCACCGCCGCGGGGGAGGCCGCCGAACGGGCATGGCTGCGCAATGCCAACCGCGCGTGCGGGACGCCCTGGCTGCGGCTGTGGCGCTGGTACCAGGACCGGGGCGAACCCCCGACGGGACGCCTGTCCCTGCGCGCCCAGACGGACGAGGAGGCCACCGCGCGGCAGCGCGTCGAACAAGCGGTGCGTACGGTCGCCGAGAAGGCGTCGGCCGGGTTGCCCGCGCCCTGGGCACAGGCGGTGCGGGAGGCGGCCGTACGGGGGGCGCAGGGGCTGCCGGAGGCGCTGGACGAGCTGGCGGCGCGGGCCGGACTGCCGCCGGGGCGGCCGCCGCGGCCGGGCTGGTGGCCGGCGGCGGTGCTGGTGCAGGCGGCCATGACGATCCTTCAGGTCATCGGGGGACTGTGGCTGGTGGGGCAGATCATCGGGGTCATGTCGCCCAACCTGGGCGTGCCGGTGCTGCTGATGGTGGCCGGCATCGTCGGTGGCCCGCTCGTGGAGTGGGGTTGCCGGATCGCGGCACGGGGGCCGGCGCGGCGGTACGGCTTGGAGGCGGAGCGGCGGTTGCGGGAGGCGGCGGCCGGGTGCGGGCGGGCCCGGGTGCTGGATCCGGTGGCGGCCGAGTTGCTGCGCTATCGGGAGGTTCGGGAGCAGTACGGGAGGGTGATGGGGGTGGGGGTTGGCGTGAGGTGATCAGGCGGCCGGTGAGGTGACGGCGGCCGTCGGCGCGGCGAAAAGACGGTCTGGTGCTGGTGCTCACCCCCTCCCCTTCGTCACGCGTTCGGGTGGCGGAGATATCCACAGGCGGGCGTTGATCCACAGGGCTCAGCGGGCTCGGCCCGACGGAGGCAGTCTGGCTTCGCGGCGATCGCGATGGACGCGGTCGACATGTCGGACGCAGCCGTACGGGACGGGCCCGTACGCGTATCCGCCCGGCGAGAGCGGCCGGGCCAGGGAGGGGTTCGAGATGAACGAGACGATCATCTGCGCGGTGGGCAACGTGGCGACACAGCCGGTGTACCGGGAACTCGCGACGGGACCGTCCGCGCGTTTCCGGTTGGCGGTGACCTCGCGTTACCTGGACCGCGGGAAGAACGAGTGGACCGACGGCCACACCAACTTCTTCACGGTGTGGGCCAATCGGCAACTGGCCACCAACGCCGCCGGGTCGCTGAACGTCGGCGATCCGGTCGTGGTGCAGGGCAGGCTGAAGGTGCGCTCGGACGTACGCGAGGGGCAGAGCTGGACGTCGGCCGACATCGACGCGATGGCGATCGGCCACGATCTCGCACGCGGCACCTCGGCCTTCCGGCGCACACCCAGGCCGGAGCCGGGGGCCGTCACCGCACCGGCCCAACCCGAGCCGAACTGGGAGACGCCACCCGCAGACAGCGAGTCCCAACAGGCCCCAGAACCAGTCGGCATGACGTGACGTCAGTCACCCACAGGAGCTGACCGAACTGCGGCTTATCGGTGAATGCGCGCCGAACGACCTCAGTGGATTTGTCGATAAGCCCTGCTCGTCGCGGGTCTTGGCGATAACGATTCCGAGTCGGATCGGCCCTCCGACGGGATCACGGGGAAGCGTGGTGCGCCGCGTCCCTAGGATGCCGGAGATAGCTCTCGGGGCATCTGATTCTGCTGGTGGGACCGTATCCCCCCACGTCAACGGGTCCTGCTCGAAGGGGAATTCTGTGTTTGCTGCGTTCTCTGCGCTGTCGGTGCGCCGGCGAGGTGCGGCCCGCCTCGCCGCCTCGACCCTCGTGTCCGGGCTCGTCACCGCCTCCGTGATGGCCGGTGCCGGAACGGCGGCAGCGGCCGACGGGAGAACGCAGAGCCAGGGCGGGGCGACCGCCACCATAGGTGGTCTGAAGACGTACGGCGCGGCGGTCGTCCACGCCGACTCCGGGGACCAGGAGATCTCGGCGGGCCTGTTCGAGATGTCCGTCGACGGGGGCGGCACCCTGCAGACGTACTGCGTCGACATCCACAACCCCACGCAGCGGGACGCGAGGTACCACGAGACGCCCTGGAGCGGCACCTCGCTGGGCGCCAACAAGGACGCGGGCAAGATCCGTTGGATCCTGCAGAACTCCTACCCGCAGGTGAACGACCTCGCGGCCCTCGCCGCCGAGGCGGGCGTCAAGGGCACCCTCACCGAGCAGGACGCGGCGGCCGGTACCCAGGTGGCCATCTGGCGCTATTCGGACGGCGTGGAGGTCGACGCCCTCGACCCGCAGGCCGAGCAACTCGCGGACCACCTCGAGAAGAACGCCCGTGGCGTCGAGGAGCCCCGGGCGTCCCTGACGCTCGACCCGCCCGCCGTCTCCGGTCACCCCGGTGAGCGGCTCGGCCCGGTGACGGTGCACACCGACGCGGACAGCGTGACGGTGACGCCGCCGGCGGACGCGGCCACCAGCGGGGTGCGGATCGTGGACAAGGACGGCAAGGCCGTCACCTCCGCGGCGGACGGCGGCCAGGTGTT
Source organism: Streptomyces sp. NPDC006385 (assembly GCF_040612485.1). Lineage (NCBI taxonomy): Bacteria > Bacillati > Actinomycetota > Actinomycetes > Kitasatosporales > Streptomycetaceae > Streptomyces > Streptomyces sp. NPDC006385. Next base: position 76,600 of record NZ_JBEXQG010000007.1, on the reverse strand, counting down.
CTTCGAGGTACCCGACGACGCCGCCAACGGCCAGGCGGAGCTGACCGTGCAGGCCTCGACGACCGTGCCGGTGGGCCGCGCCTTCGCCGCCGAGAGCCGCAGCCAGACGCAGATCCTGGCCGGCTCGAGCGAGTCGACCGTCTCGGCGACGGCGAGCGCGACCTGGGCGAAGACCGGCGCGATACCAGCGCTGTCCGCGGCGGAGAACTGCGCCAAGAACGGCGTCGACATCACCGCGGTCAACGAGGGCGACGCGCCGTTCACCTTCGAACTCCTCGGCATCGAGTACACCATCGGGGCGGGTGAGTCCCGGACGGTGACGGTCCCGCTCCAGGAGGACCAGGCGTACGACTTCACCATCCAGGGGCCGGGCGGCTTCGAGAAGCGGTTCACCGGCGTGCTGGACTGCAAGACGCAGGTGACCGAGGCGGACGAGGCGGGCACCGTCACCCAGACCCTGAACGAGCCCAGCCCCGCCACGGTCGGCACCACCTCCGACGACACCAACCTCGCCGCGACCGGCGGCTCCAGCATGACCCCCCTGATCGCGGGCATCGCCATCGGCCTGGTCCTGATCGGCGGGGCGGTACTGGTCGTCGTGCGGAAGAAGGAAGCACCGGCAAAGGGCTGAGAAGCGCAAAGGGCTGAGAAGCAGGGCGTGACAAGGTCTCGGTGACCCGGTGGCGGCGGGCTCTGTGAAGTGCGCCGCGTCACCGGGCCGCCGGACCTACCCTGGCCGACATGGCCGTCGATCTCTTCGCAGGCATCCCCGTCAACGACTACGCAGCAGCGCTGACCTGGTACGAGCGGCTGCTCGGCTCCCCGCCGACCTTCGTCCCGAACGACACGGAGGCCGTGTGGGAGCTGGCGGAGCACCGGCATCTGTACATCGAGCACCGGCCGGGGCGGGCCGGTCACGCCCTGCACACCGTCTTCGTCGACGACTTCGACACCCGCGTCGCCGGCATCGCCGAGCGGGGACTGGAGCCCGTGAGCCGCGAGACCTACGCGAACGGCGTGCGCAAGGCCACGTACCACGATCCCGACGGAAACGAGATCCAGTTCGGCGGCGCTCCCCTCTGACGGCATCGGCCCTCGTCCGCCCGGCACTACGGGGAGCGCATTCCGCAGCCGGGCGTTGGCTCAGCGCTCAGCGCTCGCGCGCAGCGACGAAGGGCAGTGACATGACAGACGGGATGGCGTACGGGCCGAGAAGCGGAGACCGCAGGTCACAGGCCCCCGGCCATACGCGTTTCCACCCAGGGGTGGCGGTACGGCAAGATGGGGTGTATCTGCCCACTGCCTGATTTCAAGCTGCCGGACGGTTTCTCTTGGCTGAGTTCATTTACACCATGCGCAAGGCGCGCAAAGCGCACGGCGACAAGGTGATCCTCGACGACGTCACCCTGAACTTCCTCCCCGGGGCGAAGATCGGCGTCGTGGGCCCGAACGGTGCCGGTAAGTCGACCGTTCTGAAGATCATGGCGGGGCTTGAGCAGCCGTCGAACGGTGACGCCTTCCTGTCGCCGGGGTACACCGTCGGCATCCTGTTGCAGGAGCCCCCGCTGAGCGAGGAGAAGACCGTCCTGGAGAACGTCCAGGAGGGTGTCGCCGAGGTCAAGGGCAAGCTCGACCGGTTCAACGAGATCGCCGAGCTGATGGCGACCGACTACTCGGACGCGCTGCTCGACGAGATGGGCAAGCTCCAGGAGGAGCTCGACCACGCCAACGCGTGGGACCTCGACGCCCAGCTGGAGCAGGCCATGGACGCGCTCGGGTGCCCGCCCGGTGACTGGCCCGTCGTCAACCTCTCCGGTGGTGAGAGGCGCCGCGTCGCGCTCTGCAAGCTGCTGCTGGAGCAGCCCGACCTGCTGCTCCTCGACGAGCCCACCAACCACCTCGACGCCGAGTCCGTGAACTGGCTGGAGCAGCACCTCGCCAAGTACGAGGGCACCGTCGTGGCCGTCACCCACGACCGGTACTTCCTGGACAACGTCGCCGGGTGGATCTGCGAGGTCGACCGCGGCCGGCTGCACGGCTACGAGGGCAACTACTCCAAGTACCTCGAGACCAAGCAGACCCGTCTCAAGGTCGAGGGGCAGAAGGACGCCAAGCGGGCGAAGCGCCTCAAGGAAGAACTCGAGTGGGTGCGGTCGAACGCCAAGGGGCGGCAGGCCAAGTCCAAGGCGCGTCTCGCGCGGTACGAGGAGATGGCGGCCGAGGCCGACAAGATGCGGAAGCTGGACTTCGAGGAGATCCAGATCCCGCCGGGCCCGCGCCTGGGCAACGTCGTCGTCGAGGTCAACAACCTCAGCAAGGGCTTCGGCGAGAAGCTCCTCATCGACGACCTCTCCTTCACGCTGCCCCGCAACGGCATCGTCGGCGTCATCGGCCCGAACGGTGCCGGTAAGACCACCCTGTTCAAGATGATCCAGGGGCTGGAGACGCCCGACTCCGGCAGCATCAAGGTCGGCGAGACCGTCAAGATCTCGTACGTCGACCAGAGCCGCGAGAACATCGACCCCAAGAAGACCCTGTGGGCCGTCGTGAGCGACGAGCTCGACTACATCAACGTGGGTCAGGTGGAGATGCCCTCGCGGGCGTACGTCTCCGCCTTCGGGTTCAAGGGCCCGGACCAGCAGAAGCCTGCCGGTGTGCTCTCCGGCGGTGAGCGCAACCGTCTGAACCTCGCGCTCACCCTCAAGCAGGGCGGCAACCTGCTCCTCCTCGACGAACCGACCAACGACCTCGATGTCGAGACGCTCTCCAGCCTGGAGAACGCGCTGCTGGAATTCCCCGGCTGCGCCGTCGTCGTCTCCCACGACCGGTGGTTCCTCGACCGTGTCGCCACGCACATCCTCGCCTACGAGGGTGACTCCAAGTGGTTCTGGTTCGAGGGCAACTTCGAGTCGTACGAGAAGAACAAGATCGAGCGGCTGGGTCCGGACGCCGCGCGTCCGCACCGCGCCACCTACAAGAAGCTGACCCGGGGCTGATCGATCTTGCGGCACATCTACCGCTGCCCGCTGCGCTGGGCGGACATGGACGCGTACGGCCACATCAACAACGTGGTCTTCCTCCGCTACCTGGAGGAAGCCCGTATCGACTTCCTGTTCCGCCCGGAGAAGGACTTCAAGCAGGGGTCCGTGGTGGCACGCCATGAGATCGACTACAAGCGGCAGCTCGTCCACCGGCACACCCCCGTGGACATCGAGCTGTGGGTCACGGAGATAAGGGCGGCGTCCTTCACCCTCACCTACGAGGTGAAGGACGACGACCTCGTCTACGTCCGGGCGTCGACGGTGATAGTGCCGTTCGACTTCGAGGCGCAGCGGCCTCGCCGGATCACCGCTGAGGAGCGGGAGTTCCTGGAGGAGTACAGGGACGACGACGAGGAGGAGGCCGTCGCCGCATGACGGTGCTCCACCTCGCCGACGAGGGGGAGGCGGCGGATCTCGCGGCCTTCCTCTCCCGGCTGCTCCACTACGACCGTTCAGCCGCGGTGCGCCTGCAGGCGGCCGGCACCGCGCTCGCCGTCTTCGGGCGGCCGCCGTCCTTCGAGGTGCTGGCGATCCGCGCGGTACGGCTGGCGAAGCCGTACGAGAACGGGCTCGACGTCACGCTGGACGTGACCGTCTCCGCGGGCGAGCTGCTGGAGTCCGTCGACGAGGCGGCGGCCACCGCCGTCGTCCCGGCCGCCGTCACCGGCCCGCCATGGGCCGGGGTACTCCCGCCGCGCGGCGGCTGGCGACGCGAGGCGGGGCTGCCGGAACCGGGTGAGCTGCGGGCGGCGGTCGGCGCGGCGGTCGCCGAGTTCCGGTCCCGTACGCGGGAGCTGGCGCCGGAGCGGCGTACCCGGGCCGAGCTCGACCGGATCGGGCGGGAGATCTGGTCCCGGACGATCGGGGAGACCCGCCTTCCGGTACGGGCCGTGCACGCGGCCCAGTCGCTGGGCTTCCTGCGGCCGAGAGGGGCCGCAGGGCAGGGCCAGGAGGAGCTGGGGCTGTTGTCGTCGGGCGCCTGGCTGCGGCTGCGCACGCCGTACGGGTCGATCGCCGTCCGCACGGCGGGGCTCGGGGCGCTGGACGTCAGCGTCCGCTGATCCCGCCGCTCGGCGACCAGGTCCTCAGTCCGCGGTGTTCACCATCGACGCCGCCGCGTACGTCAGGTAGTTCCACAGCGTCCGCTCGTGCTCCTCCGAGAGGCCGAGCTCGTCGACGGCGACCCGCATGTGCTTCAGCCAGGCGTCGTGGGCCGCCCGGTCGACGGCGAACGGGGCGTGGCGCATGCGCAGGCGGGGGTGGCCGCGGTTCTCGCTGTACGTCGTCGGGCCGCCCCAGTACTGGATCAGGAACAGGACGAGGCGCTCCTCGGCCGGGCCGAGGTCCTCCTCGGGGTACATGGGCCGCAGGATCGGGTCCTCCGCGACACCCTCGTAGAAACGGTGGACGAGGCGGCGGAAGGTCTCCTCCCCGCCGACCTGCTCGTAGAAGGTCTGCTCCTGAAGAGTGCCGCGCCGAATCTCGGTCACGCCGCGCCGAATCTCGGTCACTGTGGGCTGCCTCGCATGTCTTGTTCCGGTCCGCCCGAGTCTGCTCTGCCGGGGGGCCCGGGGGTCCTCCCCCGGAATGCAGTACGTCACCCATGGTCTCAGACGGGACGGCCCAGGACTCAAGGCCTAGGACCACCCACCCCGAGCCCCCGGTTCCGCATCCGTCGGTCAGGGGGCTCGCCTCGCGTCGTCGGCCGCAGCACAGTGGACGTATGAGCGCGCAGGAACTCGACAGGGACGCCGGGGAACTCGCCGACCTCGCCGCCTCGGCGCGGGCCGCGCTGGTCCGCGAGATCGAGGCGAGCGGGGCGTGGGCCGACGACCCCCGGTGGCGGGACGCCTTCGCCGCCGTACCGCGGCATCTGTTCGTGCCGTACTACTACGTCGGCGTCGCCGGCGGCTACGAGCGGCGCTGGGGTCTGAGCCCCGACCCGGCCGCCCGGGAGCGCTGGGTACGCGGCGCGTACGCCGACGTCCCGCTGGCCACCCGGCTGCGCGACGGCGAGCTGCTCTCCTCCAGCAGCCAGCCGTCCCTGATGGCGATGATGCTGGCCGCGCTGCGGGTGGCGGACGGCGACCGGGTCCTGGAGATCGGCGCGGGCACGGGCTACAACGCCGCCCTGCTGGCCCACCGGCTCGGCGACGACGATCTCGTCACCACCGTCGACCTGGAGCCGGAGATCACCGAGGCGGCCCGGCAGCATCTGGCGGCCGCCGGGTACCACCCTGTCGTCGTCACCGGCGACGGCGCGCGCGGTGTGCCCGAACGCGCTCCCTTCGACCGGATCATCGCGACCTGCACCCTGCCGTCCATCCCGCGCGCCTGGCTCGCCCAGTCCCGCCCCGGCGGGCGCATCCTGACGCCGCTCGCGACCGGCCTGGTCGCCCTCGACGTGCGGGACGCCGAGCACGCCGAGGGGCGCTTCCTGCACACGCCCGCCTACTTCGTGCCGCTGCGCGGCGGGACCCGTTCCGAGCCGGAGCGCGCGCACCTGGGCGGACTGCCGCGTCGTGCTCGCGACGACGACCTGTTCCGCTTCCTGTTGGCGCTGACCCGAGGCAGCCTCGATCCGCAGGAGGCGTACGCGCTGTGGGAGCGCGAGGGGCAGCCGTCGCGGGAGCGGTACGGCATCACGGTGAGCGGCGAGCACGAGTGGGCGTGGCTGGACGATCCCGAGGGGCCGTACGCGTGGCCGCTGCCCGGCTGAAATGCCCGGCTGAAATGCCCGGCTGAAACGCCCGGAGGGGGCGGTCGTACGGCGCTTTCTCGCCGTACGACCGCCCCCTCCGGGTCTCGCTCCGTACCCTAGCCGCGCCGGACCGTGATCGTCGTCCACGCCCCGACGTGCACCCGGTCGCCGTCCTGCAGCGGCACCGGTACGAACGGCTGGATCGGCTCCTCGGCGCCGTTCACCGTCGTGCCGTTCGTCGAGTTCTGGTCGACGACCGCCCAGCTGCCGTCCGGCTGCTGGACCAGGACCGCGTGCTGGTGCGAGACGCCCGGGTCCTCGGGCGGCACCGACAGGTCGATGTCGGGGGTGTCGCCGGTGGAGTGGCGGCGGCGGCCGATCGTGACCTGGTTGCCGGTGAGCGTGCGCTGCTGCTCGGGCGAGTACGCGGGCAGGTTGAGACCCGCGGCCTCGGGGCCGGAGCGCTGCATCATCGCCATGAAGTACTCGCGGTCCGGGCCGATGGTCGCCATCCAGGTCGCCGGCTGCTGCGGGAAGGCGGGGCCGGGCGGAGGCGGGGCCTGGGTCGCGCCGGGCTGCGGGTAGCCGTAGCCGCCCTGAGCCGGAGCGCCGGGGCCGCCGGGAGTGCCGGGAGCGCCGGGTCCGCCACCGGGGCCGGACGACGGCGGGGAGATCACCCAGTCGTCGTCACCGCCGCCGAAGGGCGGGCCGCCCGGCTGCGGACGGTTCGGCTCCTGCGGGAACCCGGGCGGGGCGGAGGGGCCACCGGGCGCCGGCGGGGGCGGGGGCGGGGCCGAAGGGCCGCCGGGTCCGGGCTGGCCGGGCTGCAGGAAGCCCTGCGGAAGGCCACCGGTCGCACCGGGGCCGCCGGGCGGTGTGGATCCGGGCGGGGGTGGAACCGGCCGCGACGGGTTGCCGCCGAAACCGGAGGGGCCGTTGCCCTGCGGGCCGCCGTGACCGCCGGGGCCGCCGGGGCCGCCAGGGCTGGTGTTGCCAGGACTGCCGGGGGGTCCGCCGAAGCCGCCCGGGCCACCGGGCCGACCGGGGCCGGGGCCTGGACCGGGGCCGGGGCCGGGGCCACCCATGGCACCAGGACCACCAGGGCCACCGGGGTGCCCAGGACCACCAGGGCCACCAGGGCCGCCGTGCCCCCCGGGGCCGCCAGGGTTGGTGTTGCCAGGACCGCCGGGGCCCGCGCCGAAGCCGCCCGGGCCACCGCGACCGCCAGGGCCTCCCGGACCCGGCGGCTCCGCGCCGAACGGCGGGATCGGCTCCGCGGGGCGGTTCACCTGCGACGGGCGCGAGCCCTGGTAGTCGTACGAGTCACCGCCGCCGTACGACGGGCCAGGACCCGGCGGCTGCGGGAAGCCACCGGCCGGGCCGGGGCCGGGGCCGGGCGCCGGAGGGTGCGGGGCAGCGGGGGTGTACGACGTCGCCGTGTTGGTCAGGAAGTTCCACCGGCACTCCTCGCAGAACGGCGCACCGCCCTCACGCGGCGTACGGCACTGCGGGCAGAGCTCCGGCTCCGGTGCTCCTCCCATGTGCGGGCGACCGCCGCCCGGCTGACCGGCGTTCGGCCCACCGGACGGACCGCCGGGGCCGGGCGGTGGAAAGCCGTAGCCACCGCCGGGCGGGGGCGGGGGCGGCGGAGGGGGCGGAGGCACGGCACCGGCCATGCGGTGACCGCAGACCTCGCACCAGTCGTCGGAACCCGACTGGTGTCCGTTCGGGCAGGTCGGCATGTCGGCGCTTCCCCCTCTCCTTTCCGGTCGGTTCGACCGGATTTCTCCAACCCCAAGGGGTCAGGCTCGCTTGTTTTCCAAAACCTTCAGGGTCGTGCTAGGCCACTTCTTTACACGAACAGTCTTTGTCGACCGTGTCTCGAGAGTCATCTCGTCGGCCTCCGCGACCTTCGCCTTCAGTCGCACAGTACCTGCCGCGGCATCGACCACGTCCACCACCTTCGCAAGGAGTTTCGCCGTATCCGCGTTTCCGGAGCTGCTGGCGAGCTGAACGGCTCGGCCGAGTTTGGCCGTTGCTCCGTCCATATCTCCCGCTTTGCGGAGATCGAGACCTTGCTGGATGGCCTGTGCCAGTTCTGCCTGGCCGGTGTAGTGGGCGACCTGGGGGTTGATCGAGGTCGAGGCGACCATGTCGTCGGTCCAAACGGCCCGTACGAGGCCCTGGGCGCCCAAGTTCCGCGCGGTGCCGTCGGGTTGCGGGACGACCAGGGAGATCCGGGCGGCGAGCATCTCCTGGCCGAGGTTCGCGGCGGGGACCTCGACGCAGACGTGGTAGTCACGGGACTCATCACCCCATGAGCCCGTGGGGTAGTCCCCGGCGCGCGGGCCGGCCTCGGTGCGCCGGTCGGTCAACTCCTCGACCGTCGGCGCGACTTGCTTGACGAACTTGATGGTGGTGCCCACCGGCGTCCACACCCGCAGGGCGACGTCCGCGACCTCCTTGCCCATCGCCGTCTCCATCATCCGCGTGAAGTCGGCGGCGAGACCGGCCGGGTCGGCGACGATGTCGGCGCTGCCGAGCAGCGCGGAGGCGATGGCTGTGACTTCTTTCACTTCCCAGTCGGTGCCCACGCCGCGGGCGTCACAGGTGAAGCGTCCGGCGCAGGCGTCGAGCGCGGCCCTGAGGTCCTCGGGCGACTCGTGTTCGTTGCGGCCGTCGGTGAGCAGGATGCCGTGCCGGATGGCGACGTCGGCGGAGGACAGCAGCCGGTCGGCGAGGCGCAGCCAGGTGCCGATGGCCGTGCCGCCGCCCGCGCCGAGCCTGCGCAGCGCCTGCTTGGCCTGGTCGCGGGTGGTGGCGTCGGCGACGGCCAGGCGGCCGCCGCCCGGGTAGACCTCCTTGGCCACGTGCGTGCCGCCGATCACCGCGAAGTGCACGCCGTCGCGCAGGGTGTCCACGGCGGCGGCCGTGGCGTCGCGGGCGTTGCGCATCTTGGTCGGCGGGTAGTCCATCGAGCCCGAGCAGTCGACCATGAGCGCCACCGCCGCGGACGGCCCCTGCCCCGGTGCGTAGAGGTGGGGCGCCGCGACCGCGCTCCCGACCGTGCCGCCGCCGGTCGCGGTCACCGTGACGATCGCGTTGACCTCGCGACCGCCCTCCGGCAGGTACTCGTTCTGGTACACGTCCACCGAGAACTGCGGCACGTTCGACTTCGAGAAATTGGCCATACGCTCTCAAACCCCCCTAAAACCCCCATGGTGGGGCGATGGCTGTCACCGGACCGGTCCCCTCCGGTCCGGCGAGGTCGCTCCCCGCAGTGCGGCCTCAGGCCGATCCTGCCCCCATCGACGGTGCCGGGAACGGCAGGACGGCCACTGTTACGTTGTCGTGGCCGCCGCCGTCGAGGGCGTGACCGACCAGGACCTGGGCGCTGTGCAGGGGGCGCGCGGCGGCGTCGAGGGGCACGACCTCGGCCATGTGCTCGGCCGCCTCCGCGTAGTTCCACAGCCCGTCCGTGCACACGACCACCACACCCGGGCGGTCCGGCTTGAAGGACGCGGTGTGCGGCTCCAGTTCGTAGGCGTCCGCGCCGAGCCAGCCCGTGATCGCGTGGGCGCGTTCGTCGGCGTACGCCTCGGCCTCGTTCATCAGGCCCGCGGCGACCATCTGCGCCGCCCACGAGTCGTCCTCGGTGAGCCGGGCCGGGGGTGTGCCGCGGTCCACCGGGACCCAGTAGGCGCGGCTGTCGCCGACCCAGCCGACGATCAGCAGCTCGGGCGTCACCACGGAGCCGACGATGGTGCAGGCGGGGGCGTTCTGGTGCGGGGCCTGCTCGCGGGCCGTGGCGGGTTCGTCGGCGAGCGCGTTGACCGCGTTGGCGGCGGCGACGATCGCGTCGTGCATGGCCTGCTGCGGATGCGTGCCGCGCGGCAGGGCGGCCAGCAGCGACTCGCTCGCGGCCCGGGAGGCGGCCATCGAGGCGTCGTCGGGCCGGGTCGCCGAGGACACGCCGTCGCACACGATCGCCAGGACCGCGGGCCGGCCGTCGGGCAGCGCGGTGCTGCCGACGGCGAAGGCGTCCTCGTTGCGGTGGTGGCGCAGACCGCGGTCGCTGACGGCGGCGACCGGGCCGGCGTCCAGCTCCATGTGGTCCCGTTCGCGCGGCTGCGCGTGCCCGCAGTTCTCGCAGTACCCGTCGTGGTCGACGCGGCCCGCCCGGCAGGCCACGCACACCTTGGAGCTCTCGCGCGGGTTCGGCAGCTCGGCGACGCGCGGGTCGGGTGCCTGCAAGGGGTACTCCTCGGGTTCGGCCGGGCGGTCGAACCGGACGCCGGTGGCCGGGGAGGCCGGGGAGTCGGTCGGGGCGGGGGGACCGGCGGGCGCGGGCGGCACCTGGGGAGCGGCCGGCACGCCGTGGTCGCCGCCCGGGGCCGGGACGCCGGGGAAGCCGGGGGCGGCGGAGACCGGGGAGCCGTGCGGGTCCGCGGAAGCCGAGGAGCCTTGCGGGTCGGCGGAAACCCAGGAGCCGTGCGGTGCGTCGGGGCCGCTCCCGGGCGGTGGTACCGGCGCGACCGGCGGCGGTGACTGCGGGGGCGGGGGTGTGCCCGGAGGCAGATCGTGGCCGCCGGAGCCGATGCCGTGGAGGTCCGCCGGCTGATGCGCGGCCGGCGGGATGCCCGTGCCGTCCGGCGCGTGGGCCACGGGCCAGTGCACGCCGGGCGCGCCCGCGGCGGGGGGCGGCACCGTGCCGTTCATGGCGATGGTCGGGTTGTCGTCCGGCCGTACGGGCACGGCGGACAGGTCGTATCCGCACGCACCGCAGAAACGGTCACCCGACTCGAGCGGCCACTCGCAGCTCGGGCAGGCGGACAACTGGGGCATCTGCGACATCAACTACACCCACGTCCGGGGGCGGTAACGGTTGGCACGTTCCACCAGGTCGATCCTCTCCTCGCCGCCCCGTGCGAGCCGGGCCAGCGTGCGGTACGAACGCTCCAGGCCGAAACGCAGTCCCCGCTCGTCCAGGCCGCTGCCGAGCAGCGTCCGTCCTCCGGGGGCGGGCGGGGCGGAACCCTGGCCACCGGAGAGTATCCAGTCCAGCGCGCAACCGAGGACTTCCGCCGACAACTGCTCCCGGCGCGCCGGATCCAGACCGTACGCCTCCAGCGCCTCGACCTGGCCCGCGGCGGCGGTCAGGTCCTCAAGGAACGGTACGTCGGCGGCGGCCGCCGTGCGTTGACGCAGTCGCGCGCGGACGGCCGCCACCCGGGCGGCCGTGTAGTGAATGGAGCTTTCCGGAACCGACTCCAGGGTCCGCACGGCGCCGCGGCGGTCGCCGGTCGCGAGCTGGACGCGGGCGAGACCGAAGGCGGCGCTGACGTAGCTGGGGTCGGTCGACCACACGAGACGGTAGTACTCGGCGGCGTTGTCCAACTGGCCCAGCACCTCCGCGCACATGCCGAGGGCCAGCTTGGGGGCGGGCTCGCCGGGAAACGCGTCGTAGATCGCGTCGAAGGCCAGCGCGGCGCCCTCGTGGTCGCCGGTGACGAGGGCGGCCACGCCGCGGTACCAGACGACCCGCCAGTCGTCGGGCCGCTCGTCCTCCAGTTCCAGCAGCGCCACGTGCGCGTTGCCGGTGTCGCCGTTCTCCAGCCAGGCACGGACCTGCCGCAGCCGCGTCTCGGTCGACGGCGCCGGCGTGGCGGCGAGGGCCCCGAGCGACTCGGCCGGAGCCGTGGTCATCAGACCCGCGAGGAAACCGGCGTTGGGGTCGGAGGGGTCCACGTGGGGGACCGGCAGGGCGAGGGCGGCGGCGGGGGCGTCGACGGACCTGACGATGCCGGCGGGAAGCGGAGCCGCCGGGGAGTGGGCCCAGGTGGCGAGCGGAAGGGCGGAGCCCGAGGAGGTGCGGGTGACGGAACCGGACGAGGTGCCGGTGACCGCGCCGGACGAGGTGCCGGTGACCGCGCCGGACGAGGTGCCGGTGCCGCCGGCCGAGGAGACGGCCGAACCGGCGGCGGCCCTGCGGCGCCACCGCCCCGGCGGGGCCACCCGCGCCCCCAGCCGCGACACCTCCCCGTCCGCCTTCGGGAACAGCTCCGTGTCCGTGACCCGCACCTCCGGGCCGAACAGCGTCGACAGCGACGGCCGCGCGCGCCCCGTCTGGAGGGACACGACCTCGCGCAGGACGCCCGTCAGTTGCTCCGCCATCTCCTGGGCGGAGGCGAAGCGGCGGGCCGGGTCGGGGTCGGTCGCGCGGACCAGGAGGCGGTAGAAGGACTCGTACTGGCGGAAGACCTCGATGTTGTCCGGGTCGGGCAGGGAGTCGACGTAGACGTTCGTGTAGCCCTGGAAGTCGAAGGTGAGGACGGCGAGCGTACGCGCGACCGTGTACAGGTCGGACGCCACCGACGGGCCCACCTCCGCGACCTCCGGCGCCTGGTAGCCGACCGTGCCGTAGATGGCCGACTCCTCGTCGTCCATCCTGCGCACCGCGCCCATGTCGATCAGCTTGAGCTGGTCCTCGGTCTGGATGGCGTTGTCGACCTTGAAGTCGCAGTACAGCAGGTTCCGGCTGTGGAGGTGGCCGAGCGCCTCCAGCGCCTCGATGCCGTACGCGCACGCCTGTTCGACGGGCAGCGGGTTGCGCCGGCCCTCGGGCGTACGGCGGCCGTTGGCGATCTCCTTCAGCGACTTGCCGCCCACGTACTCCATGACGATGTAGCCGTCGAGCGAGCCCGTGCGCTGGTCGAGGTGCTCGACGAAGTTGTAGATCCGCACGATGTTGGCGTGCTCGATCTCCGCGAGGAAGCGCCGCTCGGAGATCGCCGCCGCCATCGCGTCCTGGTCGCCGGTGTCGAGCAGGCCCTTGAGCACCACCCAGCGGTCGGAGACCGCGCGGTCCACGGCGAGGTAGATCCAGCCGAGCCCGCCGTGCGCGAGGCAGCCCACGACCTCGTACTGGCCGTGCACGATGTCACCGGCCTTCAGCTTCGGCACGAAGGAGTACGGGTGGCCGCACTTCGTGCAGAAGCCCTCCGTACGGCCCGGACGGTCGCCGCGGGCCCGGCCGACGGGCGCGCCGCAGTCCGAGCGGGAGCAGAACCGCTTGCGCTCCGGCACCTCTGCCTTCGCCAGCACCATCGCGCGCGGGTCGGGGCGCGGCACGTCCGGGACCTGGACCAGACCGGCACCCAGCCGCCCACGGCCGCTGGAGCCCGCGGGGGAGCCGGAGCTGCGCACCGACACCGAGCGTCCCGTGGCGCGGCCCGACGACGAGCGCGACAGCCGGCCCGACACCGAGCGCCGGGACTTCGACGACTGCGACGACGTACGGGAGCTGCCGCGACCGGTGGCGCGGGAGCCGGCGCTGCCCGCCGAGCCGCGCGAGCCCTTGCCGCCGCCCGTGACCCCGGTGGGCGGTGAGCCGACCATGCCGGTCGCCGAGACGACCGGGGCGAGGCCGCACGTGTCGCAGTACAGCTCACCGCCGCCCACGTCCTCGTACGACCCGTCGCAGTCCGGTCGCTGGCATTGCCGCTGTGCCTGACTCATGGCGACGACTCCCCCCTGTCCCTCATGCCCCCGCTGCCCGTCATGCCCCCGGACCCCCGCGGTCCTCGGGCCCGCGCGGCCCCGGCACGCGCCCGCTGCCCAGCAGTTCGGCCGCCGCCTGCTGGTAGCGCAGGACCGCCTGCTCGGCGACGCGCAGGTCGCACGGCGCGCTCCACAGCATGCGGCGGGCCGCGTCGTAGCGCTCGATGAGGAACGGGTCCTCGGCGAGGCCGTGCCGGGCGACCTTCGCCCGGTACGCGTCGAGGCGGCCGCGCAGCTCGGCGCGGACCGCCAGGGGCGCGGTGACCGCGGTCAACGACTCGCGGGCGCGCAGCAGTTCGTCCTCCGCCTTCTGCTCCAGGGACTCCAGGAGCGGGGACAGGCGGTGCCACTGGGCCTGTCTGCGGTACTCGGCGGCCGTCGCCAACTGCTCCTGCAACGCGGTCGGCGGGCCGCTGACGACCGGCACCTCCGTGGCGGCGATCTTCGCCAGCACCTCGCCGCGCGCGGTGCGGGCCTCGGCGAGCGTGCGGTCCGCGCGGGAGAGCACGTCGCGCAGCTTGACCAGGCGCTGCTCGGCGTCCTGGCGAACCGTCAGTACCGCGTCGATCTCACGGCGTACGTCCTCCAGGGCGCGCGCCTCCCGGTCGTAGACCGTGGTGTCCGGCTTGCCTCCGCCGGGCGCCGAACTCCCCGGCGTGGGCAGCCAGTACGCGAGCGGGTCGGACACCACCTCGGCGCGCAGCTTGGTGAGCGTGCGCGTGATGCGCTCCAGGTCGTCACCCGCCGGGTGCTCACCGGGCCGTACGCCGACGGAGTGCGCGAGCCGGCGGGTGCGCTGCAACTCCGCGGCCAGTAAATCGATACGGGCGGGCAGCGCCGACCAGACCGCGTCCGCGGCGACGACCATGTCCAGCGACGACGCGTACAGCTCGTTCATCCGGTCCACCAGCGCCGCCAGGCTGAACTGCTCGCTGAGCCTGCCCGAACCACCGTGCAGGGTCGGGGCGTTGGCCGTCGCGGTCGCCGAACCGGCGACGGTCACCGACTCGCCGCGCAGCAGCTCCGTCAGCTGCACCAGGTCGTCGCGGCTGGACCAGCGGCGGCGGGCGCGGATCTCGCGGGCGGAGCGCAGCGCGTCGGTGTACGCGTCGAAGTACGCCCACAGCAGCGTGATCGACGCCTCCGCTGCCGTCCAGCGTTCCTTGGTGGTGCCCGTGAGCTCGGCGCCCTCGAGAAGTCTGCGGCCCGCGTGGTCCTGGAGGGCGAGGAGCGAGGTCTCGATCGCCTCGTGCTCCGCCCCGAGCCGCGCCAGCGCACGGTCCACCTCGTCCCGGTCCATCACCGGCCCGGCGGGGTCCGTGACGCCCATCGATCACCTCTCGCTGCGTAGTGTTCCGTCGGTCGGTCGTCGGTTGCTTGCAGTCGGCTACTTGTAGTCGGCCTCGGGAGGCGTTGCCGACCTCGACTTCTCGCCGGGCTTGTCCATGGTGGGGTGCAGCCACTTCTCGTAGGACGCCCGCCAGCCGTCCGATGCGGCTATGTAGCTCTCCAGCGTCCGGTTGACCTGGCGTACCAGATCCTCCGCCTTCAGATTCATCGCCACGCCGTAGTACTCGTCGGTGAACAGCCCGCCCTTGAGTTCCACCGTCGGGTCCTGGGCGGCCTGGCTGGCCGCGAGGGCGCCGTCGGTGACGACCGCGTCCGCCTGGCCGAGCTGCAGCTTCACCAGGCAGTCCAACTGGTTGGGCACGGTGGTGGAGATGTCGGCCGAGGCCGGCAGGTCGCGGTTCTTCTTGTCCGCCTCCAGTTTGTCGTACGCCGTGGATCCCGTCGCCGAGCAGATCCGCTTGCCGGCGAGGCTGTCGTCGTAGCCCTTGATCGTCGAGGTCTTGGGCGCCAGGACCTGCTGGCCGGTCACGAAGTACGGGGCGGAGAAGGCGACTTCCTCGATGCGGTCGCAGTTGATCGTCATGGTGCGGACCACCATGTCGACCTCGCCCTTCTGGATCGCCTCGATACGCCGGCTGGTCGGGATGGCCTTGAACTGCACCGCGTCACGGTCGCCGAGGATGTCCTCGGCGATCCGGTGGACCAGGTCGATGTCGAACCCCTCCAGCTCACCTGCCGGGTTGTTCGGGTCGAGATAGCCCCAGCGGTAGCTGTTGGTGTCCACGCCGACGATCAGGCGCCGGTCCTTGCGGGCCTTGATGGCGTCCAGGGTCGGCGTCTCGCCGTTGCCGCCGGACGGCGACAGGCTCTGGTTCTGCGGGTCCTCGCAGTCCTCGGCCCGCACCCGGGTGCTGTGGGCGACGCTCTGGCCGGCCGCGGCCGCGGCGTCGCCCCGGTTGTGCGGCTGGCTCAGGGGCAGCAGCAGCGCGAAGGCCACCGCCAGGGCGCACAGGAGTGCCATCGCGCCCACACCGCCCCAGCCGCGCAGGTGCGCCCGGTTCGCCGTCGTGTCGCGTGCGTTCATCGTCGTGCCCCCTCTCACCGGTACTCCGACAGCCTGCGGCCGATGCCGAGCACCGCGCCGGCCGCGCCCAGGACCGCGAGGACCGCGGCGCCGGTCGGAAGGCCGGTCAGCGAGTCACGGCCGTCGCCCGCGGCCCGCCTGAACTCGGTCTGCTCGTGGGCGAGCGCTGTCGCCAGGGCCCTGTCGACGTTGTCGAAGCACACGCTCGTCGGCTCCTTCGCGGCACCGATGACGCGGTCGCGGGCGGCCTGGTAGTCGCCGGAGTCGTTGTCTTCGCGGGCGAGGCCGTGGCGGTCCTTCCAGATCTTCATGAAGCCGTTCGCGTCCTGCACCGGCTTCCTTCCCGCCGTGTCGTCGGCGAGGTCCTCGGCTCGGGCGAGAGCCTTGCCGAGCTGGTCGATCTCCTGGTCGTAGCCCCACTCGTAGGCGTCCACGACCGTGCCGTCGTCGAGCGTCTTGGAGTCCGCGCCGCGGCGGACCAGGGTCAGGTTCTCGTCGCTGCGGGCGGTGAGGGACGCGATGCGGGCCTCGTGCAGCACGTCCAGGGAGCGGACGCCGTGCTCGTACGAGTCGTTCAGGCCCGCGCGTGCCACGGTGTGGCCCACGGCGAGCCAGAGCAGGACCACGGTGGACGCGGCCGTGGCGGTGACGAGGCCGTGGTTGAGGACCCTGTTCGTGCGCCGGTAGTTGCGGCGCTGGGCCCAGGCGAGGGCGGCCAGGGCGACGATGCCGAGGCCGGCCGCGGCCCAGGGGAAGGACTTCGCCGCCGCGTAGTCCGAACGCAGGCGCTGGTTCTCCGTCTGGTAGAGCTTCTCCGCGGCCGGCAGCATCTTCTGCTGCATCATCTCGTTCGCGGCGCGGAGGTAGGCGCCGCCGACGGGGTAGCCCTGGCGGTTGTTGGCCCGAGCCGTCTCGACCAGGCCCTTGTACTCCGGCAGGAGTCCGCTGAGTTCGGTGATCGTCTTCGCCGACGGGGAGCCCGGCTCGGAGTTGGCGGCGGCCGTGACGAGTTTGGCGGCGGCGGTGCGGATGTCCTTTTCGTAGCCCTCGCGCATGGCGGGTTTCTCCTGGAGGCCCGCGAGGTAGCCGCTGGCCGCGGCGGTGTTGGCGTCCGCGAGGGAGCGGTAGATGTCGGCCGCGTCGGAGCTGAGGGGCTGGCTGCGGTTGAGGACGTCGTCGGCTGCCGTCGCGCGGTCGGTCATCTGCCAGGCGGCCAGGGTGCCGAAGGCGATGACGAGGAAGGCCAGGAGGGCGCCGATGACGCGCAGGCGACCGGGTTCGGTGGTGGCGGCCGCGCGGAGTTGGTCGAAGCCCTCGGCGAACGCGGTGCGGCGGGGCGCGGTGGCCGCCGGGTGTGCCGCCGGGTGTGCGGTGGGGCGGACGGGCCGGCCGGGCTGTGGGGGTACGGACGGCAGGGTGGGTGCGCCGGGGGCCGGGCTGTGTCCCGGTGGTGGTGCGCTGCTTTTCGGCGTCTGTGTCACTGCTGACCTCCCCCATGGTCATCCGTCGCCGCAAGTATCGCTGCCGGGACTGACATCCGCATCGCGGACCCCGGACCTTCGGCACACCAATCACGCCCCGCACGTCCCCCTGCCCATGAATACGCCGCGGGAATCGGTTCGGTTCCAGGTTCGGGGGGTGGGTGCGTGCGTTGATGCCTGCGACACCTGTGCGGGTGGCGCGGGGGTGCGCGGCCCGACCCCGACTGGGGGTGGCCGTGCGACTTGGCCTAAGGCTCGAAGTGTTGGCGGAGTCGTGTATGGGCCGCCGTGGGTGCTTCGATCGCGTCCAGGCCCAGCAGAGCCGCGCCCAGGACCGGGCTTGCCGTGACCAGCCTCGGTACTGCCTTGGGGGCGCGGGTGGTGAGCAGGTCGTGGATCCTGTCGGTCAGTTGGGCGTGGCGGGCTGCCAGGACGCCTCCGCCCAGGAGTACGGGTGTCTCCTCTTTCAGCAGGTCCAGGCGGGTCAGGGCGACCGTGGCCATCGTGACCACCTCGTCGGCCAGGCGGTCGACGATGTCGCGGGCGATCGGGTCGCCGGCCGCGGCCGTGGTGAAGAGGACCGGGGTCAGTTCGTGGCGGCGGGCGGGGGTGATGTGCTCCAGGTGCAGGGCCTCGATCAGGGCGTACATGGTGGGGAGGGCGAAGTGGGCGGGCAGCGTCTGACTCAGCGCCGTGGGTGACCCTCGGCCGTCCTCCGCTCGGGCCGCGTGCCACAGGGCCTCCTCCGCGAGGGCCCAGCCGCCGCCCCAGTCGCCGGAGACACGGCCCAGCGCGGGGAAGCGGGCCGTGCGGCCGTCGGGGCGCATGCCCACGCAGTTGATGCCGGCGCCGCAGACCACGGCCACGCCGCGGGGTTCCGTCACGCCCGCTCGCAGGATGGCGAAGGTGTCGTTGCGGACCTCGACGGTGGAGCCCCACGCGCGCGCGTGCACGGCGGCCGCCAGGCTCTCCTCCTCCACCGGGAGATCGGCGTTGGCCAGGCAGGCCGAGACGTGGTCGACGGAGGTGACGCCCGCTGTGGCGAAGGCTTGTCGCACGGTGTCGGCGAGGGTGGCCATCGCCGGGTCCACGCCCACCGTCGGCGGGCGGAAACCGCCTCCGCGGGCGGTGGCGAGGACGGTTCCGTCGGCCGCCACCACCGCCACGTCGGTCTTGCTGTTGCCCGCGTCCACGGCGAGGACTCGTGCGGTCACGCCCACGCGAGGTGCTCCCGGTTGTGTGCGATCAACTGGTCGGTCAGTTTCTCCGCGTACGCGTACTGGCCGATCAGGGGGTGGGAGAGCAGGGCCTTGAAGACCCGGGTGCGGCCGCCGCGCAGGGCCGCGTCGAGGGCCAGGTCCTCGTAGGCCGTCACCTGGGCCATCAGGCCCGCGTACAGGGGCGTTGGGCTCGGTACGGGGAGGGGGGTGGGTCCCTTCTGGCCCACCGCCGCCTGCACTTCGATCACCGCGTCGTCGGGGAGGAAGGGCAGCGTGCCTTTGTTGTGGGTGTTGACGACCTGGTAGGGGCTGCCGGCGCCGTTCAGCAGCGCGGCCGCCAGGTCCACCGCCGCCTCCGAGTAGTAGGCGCCGCCGCGCTTGGAGAGCAACTCCGGCTTCTCGTCGAGGGTCGGGTCGGCGTAGAGGGTCAGCAGCTTTCTTTCCATTTCCGCCACCTCCGCGGCGCGGGACGGTTTGGTGCGCAGCTCGCGGACCACCTCGTCGTGGGCGTAGTAGTAGCGCAGGTAGTAGGAGGGGACCACGCCCAGGCGGTCCAGGAGGGGGCGGGGCAGGCGCAGGTCCGCGGCGATGGTGTCGCCGTGGTCGGTCAGCAGTGCGGGCAGGACGTCGTCGCCCTCGGGGCCGCCCAGGCGTACGCCGGTCTCCCAGGTGAGGTGGTTCAGGCCCACGTGGTCGAGATGGATGTCGGAGGGGGACGCGCCGAGCAGGGCCGCGAACTTCCGCTGGAGGCCGATCGCCACGTTGCACAGGCCGACCGCCCTGTGACCCTCCTGGAGCAGGGCCCGGGTCACGATGCCGACCGGGTTGGTGAAGTCGATGATCCAGGCGGTGGGGTTGGTGCGGCGGACCCGGTCCGCGATGTCGAGGACCACGGGAACGGTGCGCAGGGCCTTCGCCAGGCCGCCGGCGCCGGTTGTCTCCTGGCCGACGCAGCCGCATTCCAGGGGCCAGGTCTCGTCCTGTTCGCGGGCCGCCTGGCCGCCGACGCGGAGTTGGAGCAGGACCGCGTCCGCGCCGTCCACCGCCGCGTCCAGGTCCGTGGTGGTGGTGACGGTGCCGCCGTGGCCCTGACGGGCGAGGATACGGCGGGCCAGCGGGCCCAGCAGGTCCAGGCGGTCCGCTGCCGGGTCCATCAGGACCAGTTCCTCGATGGGCAGGGTGTCCCGGAGGCGGGCGAAGCCGTCGACGAGTTCGGGGGTGTAGGTCGAGCCTCCGCCGACCACGGTGAGTTTCATGTCTGGGTCAACCCTTTACTCCGGTGAGGGTGACGCCCTCTACGAACGCCTTCTGCGCGAAGAAGAACACGAGGATCACGGGGGCCATCACGAGAACCGTGGCGGCCATGGTCAGGTTCCAGTCGGTGTGGTGCGCTCCCTTGGTGGCACCGGACTCCGACTGGCCGGTGCAGGCCGTGGCGAGCAGGGCCAGGGAGGCGGAGGCGGAGGCGGCGAGAGCGGTGGCCGTCCTACGGGACACCGAAGGTATGACATTCCATGACTTTCTGGGCATGGCGAGGTCTCCCAAGGGCGGGATGGGCTGGGTGAGGGAAGGCGGGGGGTGGGTCAGGGGGATGCGTTGCGCGTGCGCCGGCTGGGCCGGGCGGTCAGCGTGAGGTGTCGAAGACCTCGTCGCGTGTGGTCGCGAGCGCGCTCTCCAGCGCGCCCCGCAGCACGGGGTGTTCACGGACGTCGCCGACGACGAGCCGGGGCCGGGACGCGGCCAGCTCCTCCAGCTCGGACTGGACCAGGGAGCGCAGTACCTCGCCGCCGGAGGTGAGGGAGGCGCCGCTGAGGACGACCAGTTCGGGATCGAGGACGGAGACCAGCGAGGCGAGACCGGTGGCCAGCCGCGTCGCGTACGTCTCCAGGAGCAGCCGGTGCAGGACGGTGTCCTCCGTGGCGGCCCGCTGGACGAGGGTGGCGGCGGCCTCGGCGTACGGCCCCGACGGGACGTTCGTCATGCCGAGTTCGCGGGCGAGCCGGAGGATCGCCTGGGAACCGGCCAGCTCCTGGTAGCCGCCACTGTTGGCCTTGGTCACCTGACGGACCAGGGGTGCCCCCGGAACCGGCAGGAAACCTACCTCGCCCGCGCCGCCGGTCCAGCCGCGGTGCAGGCGCCCGCCGAGGACCAGGGCGGCGCCGAGGCCACCCTCGTTCCACAGCAGCACGAAGTCCTCGTGGCCGCGGGCCGCGCCGAGCCGCTGCTCGGCCACCGCCACGAGGTTGACGTCGTTCTCGTACTCGACCGGCATCGGCAGGGCGGCGGCGAGTTCGTCGAGCAGCGCCGGGGTGTGCCAGCCGGGGAGGTGGGAGGCGTAGCGCAGTCGGCCCGTGTTGGGGTCGAAGGCGCCCGGGGTGCCGATGACGAGCCGGCGGACGTCGTCACGGGCGAGGCCCGCCGCCTTCACGGCGCCGTCGAGGGCGTCGGTGACCTGCCGGACGACGGGCTGGGCCGGGCGTCTGCCGGGGGTGGGCAGTTCGTACGACCCCACCGTGCGGCCGGTGATGTCGGCGACGGCGGCGAGGATGCGGTCCGGGGTGACATCGAGCCCCGCGGCGTACGCGGCGGCCGGATTGACCTCGTACAGCTGGGCGCCCGGGCCGGGCCGGCCCTCCGTCG
Source organism: Streptomyces sp. NPDC006385 (assembly GCF_040612485.1). Classification (NCBI taxonomy): domain Bacteria; kingdom Bacillati; phylum Actinomycetota; class Actinomycetes; order Kitasatosporales; family Streptomycetaceae; genus Streptomyces; species Streptomyces sp. NPDC006385. Next base: position 55,523 of record NZ_JBEXQG010000007.1, on the reverse strand, counting down.
TGCCGGTGGCCAGGACGAGGCCGGCGGCCTCCAGGCGGGCCAGCAACTGGGAGGCGGTCGGCTTGGAGAGGCCGGTGAGCTTGCCGATCCGGGTCCGGGAGAGCGGCCCGTGCTCCAGGAGGAGGTCCAGGGCGGCGCGGTCGTTCATGGCGCGCAGGACGCGCGGGGTGCCCGGCGTACCGGCGGTTCCTGCCATGGGATCGACACCTGCCTTTCGGCTGACCAGCTTCTCAGCGGCTCGTCGGGTACGTCCATTCGGGTACCTCGAAGGAGCATTGTTAGGAAACTTTCCTATCGCTCGCAGAGGAAGGTAAGCCCGGGAGGAAGGGCACGTCAAGAGCGGCCGTTCTGGCCGTTCCGGGCGTCCTGGTCGTCCCGGTCGTCCCGGTCGTCCCGAGAGGGGGAGCCGTTACTTGCGCGGCAGCAGCAGAGGGGTCGCCAGGAGGAGCACGCCGGCGGCGGCGATCGCCGTGCGTGTGTCGGTGGCGGCGGCCAGCAGGCCCCACAGTGCGGTCATCGCGGCGGTCGTCGTCCTGCCGGTGATCTGCCAGGCCGACAGGGTGCGGGTCACGCGATCCCTCGGGGTCAGTTCGAGGCGGCGGGTGGCGAGCACCGGGTTGAAGACGCCCGCGCAGGTGATCAGGCCGAACTCGACGGCCATGACGAGGAGGAGACCGGACGTGCCGGGCCCGACGAAGGCCAGCCCGACCGACCAGCAGGCGCGCAGGGTGCCGGCCGTGAGCAGGACCCGGCGCGTGCCGTACCGGGCCACCAGCCGGCGCGACAGACGGGAGCCCAGCAGGCCGCCCAGGCACGGAACGGCGAAGGCGAGGCCGTACTGCCAGGGAGAGAAACCGAGGTGGCCGAGCATGAGGACGGCGAGCAGCGGGGCCGGTGCCATGATCAGGGCGTTGACCAGGACCGTGTTGAGGAACAGCGGGCGCAGGGTGGGGTGGGTGAGGATGTGCCGCCAGCCCGCCGGAAGGTCCGCGGCCGACAGCGCGCCGGCACGCCGGGCCGACGGGTGCCCAGGACGGAGCGGTTTCCTTTGCTCACCGACCGGGGGGTCGCTGGGCAGCGACTGTTGCCTTTCCTTACGCGCCGACGGAACGTCAGCACGGGGCCGTTGCCTTTCCTTACTCGCCGACGGAACGTCAGCACGCGACTGTTGCCTTTCCTCACCGCCGATCGCCCGGATCCCCAACGCTGACAGCAGATAGCTGACCGCATCCGCCAGCACCGTCGTCATCGGCCCGAACACCCCGATCGCCGCCCCGCCCAGCGGGGGCCCGAGCGCGGTGGCCGTCCATGCCGTGGCCTCGAAACGGCCGTTCGCCACGAGCAGGTCCTCGGGCGCCACGAGGGACTTCAGATATGCCCCGCTCGCCGCGGTGAACGTGATGTCCGCCGCGGCGACCACCATCGACACCACCAGCAGTTGGCCCAGGCCGAGCACACCCAGCGCGAACGCGGCGGGCACGCTCAGCAGCGCCACACACCGAAGCAGGTCCGCCGCGATCATCACCGGACGCTTCCGCCGAAACTCCACCCAGGCCCCGAGCGGCACCGCCACCGCCGCGCCCACCGCGAGCCCCGAGGCCGCCAGCAGCGCCACCTCCCTCGCCCCGGCGTGCAGCACGACGACCGCGATCAGCGGCAAGGCGTCGAAGGCCAGCCGCGTCCCGAACGTACTGACCCCGTACGCAGCCCACAGCCACCCGAAACGCCGCCCCAACGACTGCCCGCCCGCCATGGCCCGCCCCAGCCTCCCGTTGTCCGAGCCCATCCAAACGAGCGTCGATCTCACAGGTCAAACAACCGTCGCTCAGTTCTGCTCGGCTCGCTCCGTCTGCCGTGGCCGGCCCGTCGCGGCCGCGCACGCGCCGATCACCCAGAGCGCGATGGCCACGGCGGCGGCCGAGGTTCTGGACGACGGATGCAGTGACCAGGCCCATGGCTCGGGGGTGTTGTCGCTGCGCACGCCGAGGAGCAGCGTGGGGCCGAACATGGCGAGCGGCAGCAGCCACGCCAGGCCACTGCCGAAGAGGCGGGCGCCGATCATGGCGAGGCCGAGATAGCCGATCACGTTGCGGGCGGCGGAGACGAAGACCTCCCCCGTGGCACCCGCGAACAGCGGCAGCGCGCTCAGGCCCAGGGCCAGGGCGAGCAGGACCACCAGATACACGCCCCGGTGGCGGCTCATCGGCTGAGCCGACGTCTGCTCCAGATCGGCCATGGGCGAGAACAGCGTGGTGGCGAGGACCACCGCATGGGCGAGCGGTACGACTTCGGCCACCGGCACACTGAAGTCGACCAGATACCGGAACTCCGGCACGGCCAGACGCTGCCCCGCGAAGGCGGTTGCGACCAGGGCGAAGATCAGCGCGACCCCTGTGGCTCGGAGCAGGCCCCGGCAGCGTACGAAGGCGATGACCGCGCCCAGCCGGGGGCCGGGCGCCAGGCCGGCCCGGCGATTCTCCCCGGGCTCCGCCGCGGCGTGCGGCGTGGAGGGCGCGCGGCTCACCGGGGAAGCCCGGGGACGGGCTCGCATGCGCGGATCGCCCTGGCCGCCTGCTCGATCCAGGCGTCCTGCTTCGCTCGCGGGGCGCCGGTGACCCGGTCGAGGGCACGGCCGAACTTCTCGCCGTAGTACTCGCCAGACACGCCGATGCGGGAACGGACGACGGCTTCGAAGAGGAACGTGTCGGGATAGCCGCCGGTCTCGTCGAGCGGATGGGGCGGGCAGCCCGGCGAAGCGGGCTGCGGCAGGGCCGCCGTGAACATGGCGTCGGTCAGCTCGGCCTGGCTCACCGCGGGCGACATCAAGGACAGCCCGGCGGTGTCGCCCGCAGGGAGCTTGAGACCGCTCGCGTAGAAGCTGCGGTTGAGCCCGGCCAGCGAGCCCAGCGACGAGTCGACGGTCTTCACGGCGGCGCGGGCCGCCGGCAGCAGGTGCCGGTCCTCGGGCCACAGGCACACCTTCGTGCGGCCGCTGGTGGCGCAGAGCGGGTGTGCGGGCTGTTCCTTGCGCACGGCCCAGTACGAGTCGGGCACCGGCGTGCGGAAGGCCACGAGGGTGCCGCCCATGACCAGGGCCACCACCGTCAGGGCTCCCAAGAGCAGCGGCCGGGGCGCCAGCGCGGCACGGCGCCGCAGCGTGGACAGCGCCGTCAGCACCAGGGCGAGCGTCAGACACCACGCGACGGCGATCAGCATGCGGGTCCTGTTCGGCTCGAACTCCGAGCTCCAGAACTCGTCTATCGCCGGGAACAGCTTGTCCAGGGGAGTACCCGGGACGAACCCCACGAAGACGAAGAGGACGTACCACAGGACCCCGGCGAAGGGCGCGACCACGCGTGACGGCAGCGCCGAGCCGATGGCGACCCCGACGGCGATCTCCAGGCCCATCATCGCCGCGCCGAGCAGCAGAGGGGTCCACGCGGGCTCACTGACATCGCTCACCGCCGAGGTGCGCGAGAACGCGATGGCGATGAACACCGCGTATGCGAGCAGGGCCCACAGCCAGACGGCGAGCCAGAGCAGGAGCGCCTGCGACCAGCCGTTCCTGGCGGCCGCGTCGGCCCAGACCCGGGTGCGGTGGCGGAAGGCGCGGCCCGCTCCCCAGGCGGCCGCGGAGCTCATCACCGAGCCCATGACAATTACCGAGAAGAGTTGGACATGCAGGCTGGTCTGGTTCCACCAGCCGATCCAGTCGCTGTCGCCGGGGGTCTCGGAGCTGAAGTAGTAGACGCCGACGGCCCCCATGAGGGCGGCGGCCCACTTGGCCTCGCCGCGCCGCATCTCGGTCAGCAGGACGCGCATCAGGTCGCCACCGTTTCCGTTCCGGCCAGATGCAGATAACCGGCTTCCACGGCTCCCCCGTCGACTTCCCTGTCCGTCGCGTCGTTCGAGCCCACGTCCTCGGAGGCCGTGCCCCCTTCCGGTAGGGCGCACAGCTCGGCGACCGTCCCTGTGAATCGGACCGTCCCGTCCAGCAGGACGGCGACCCGATCGCACACATGCGCCACGTCCTCGGCGAGATGGGTGCTCATGACGACGGCGCAGCGGTCGCCCAATTCCTTGATCAGGCTCCGGAACCCGACCCGCTGAGCTGGGTCGAGACCGACCGTCGGCTCGTCGAGGAGAACCAGGGAGGGGTCGTTGACCACGGCCTGGGCGATACCGACACGGCGCAGCATGCCGCCCGACAGGGCGCCCATCCGGCGGTCGGCGTACTTCTCCATCTGGACCAGGCGCAGCGCCTCGCGGGCACGTTCGCGCCGCTGGGCCGCGGGTACCTTGCGCAGCCACGCCGCGTACTCGGTGAACTCCAATGCGGTGAAACGGGGATAGAACCCGAAGGACTGGGGAAGCACCCCGATCCGCTGCCTGAGATGCTGCACGCGCGCCCGGCCCGACGCGCTCTCTCCCAGGAGGGTGACCGTGCCGGACCTGGGTCTGCGCGCTGTGCTCAGCAGCGACAAGAGGGTGCTTTTCCCTGCTCCATTGGGACCGAGGAGGCCGGTGACCCCGGAGGGAAACTCGAGGGAGACGTCGTCGAGGGCGGTCGTCGATCCATATCGGACCGTGACGCCCGCGACCGCCGCGACCGGTTGGGCGCCGGCCGCGGCGGTGCTGTGCAAAGAGGTCACGTGAGTCCTGATCCTGAATCAGTTCTGGGCGTTCACGTAACCATAGGCCCGGCTGCCGGGTATGCTGGCCCAGGTGGCCTTGGTGTAGTACTTGTCACCGGTGCTGGTGCCCTTGTACGACCCGCAGCCGTATGCCTGCTTGTAGCTGCGGGACGTGCTGGCGATCTGCGGGTCAGGACGGAGGCTCCTGTCCTGGTAGATGTACGCGCTGAACGTCCGCGTGTCGTTCACCGGCACGTCGCCGCACGCCTTGGCGTGACCGCTGCCGCTGCCCTTCCAGCGGTTGCCGTCCTCCGCGCTTCCTCCGGTGGCGATCGCGAACGGCAGCCGGCTTCCGCTGATCTCGGCCGCGACGGCGGTCACTGCGGGTACCCCGATTGTGATGGCCGTCAGCGTCCCGACGACCGCGAGCTTGCGCTTCCCCGTCAAACTCTTGCGCATGAATCCCCCTAAAAGCAGGGCTAATTGGTCATGCGTCAGGTTGCGCGAGAGACACGAGAGGTTGTCGGGCGCGCGTTCGATTGTGTTGATCGTCACCATTGTTGCGACACGCTTGCAGTTGCTTGTTGGCTGCCTGTGCGCCTGATAACGGAAAGGCGGCCCGGTGGATCGCTGGGGTGAGGCCTACTTCGTCACGCTCGGCGGCGTCAGCGGCGTAGCCGCCTGGGCCTGTGGGGAAGTGGTGTTCGCGTACACCGACGGGGCCGCCATGCCCGCCGTCGGGTCGGCCGTGGACTCCTCCTCCAGGGTGAGGGGGGCGCGGCCCACGATCGGGATGTCGGCGGCGTCGAAGGCGCGCTTGATGCGCCAGCGCAGTTCGCGCTCCACCGTCAGGGACTTGCCGGGCATCGTCTTGGCGGACACCCGCACCACCATCGAGTCCAGCAGCACGCTGTCCAGGCCGAGCACCTCGATCGGGCCCCACAGGAGCTCGTTCCAGGGCTCCTCCTTGCTCATCCGCTCGGCGACCTCGTCGATGGTGGCCTTGACCTTGTCCAGGTCCTCGCAGGAGCGGACCGTGACGTCCACGCCGGCCGTCGCCCAGCCCTGCGAGAGGTTGCCGATGCGCTTGATCTCGCCGTTGCGGACGTACCAGATCTCGCCGCTGTCGCCGCGCAGCTTGGTCACGCGCAGGCCGACCTCGATGACCTCGCCGGAGGCGACGCCCGCGTCGATCGAGTCGCCGACGCCGTACTGGTCCTCCAGGATCATGAAGACGCCGGAGAGGAAGTCCGTCACGAGGTTGCGGGCGCCGAAACCGATGGCCACACCCGCGACACCGGCGGAGGCCAGCAGCGGGGCCAGGTTGATCTGGAACGCGGAGAGGATCATCAGGGCGGCGGTGCCCATGATCACGAAGCTGGCCACCGAACGCAGGACCGAGCCGATCGCCTGTGAACGCTGACGGCGCCGCTCGACATTGACCAGGAGGCCGCCGATGGCCGTGCCGTCCACCGCCTGAACGGTGCGGTTCATCCGGTCTATGAGCTTGGTGATCGCCCGCCGGATCGCCACTCTCAGCACCGCCGCGATCACCAGGATCAGCAGGACCTTGAGGCCGATCGCGAGCCAGGTCGACCAGTTCTGCTCCACCCAGCTCGCGGCCTGGGTCGCGCTCTCCTGGGCGTCCTGGATCGTGGGAACCGCCGGGGGCGTCGTCCCCGAGGGAGACGGTGACGGCGTCGAACCGACGGCCAGTAGGACGGCGGGCAAGGACACGGCTGGTACCTCCAGTGCAGCGGCCCGCCCCACCGGCAGCTGGTCAAGGTCATGAGGTCAAGGTCACGAAAAGGTCACCGGTAGGGCAGGTCCACCACACTATCGGGGCATCGTGTGTGGGTCGTCGCGATGTTCGAGGGAGAAACCGTGCCCACCTGGGGATGTACTGGTGGGATGAACAGTTCCTCGTCCGGGGGATGAATCAGATGTGGTCGAAAACACTCCCAGCCCGTTACCGGGACATGGTGGCGCTTTCACCAGGCAAGAGGGGAGACTGACTACCAGATCGTCCCGGCGCGAGCCACGCGCCGCCGACGCCCAAGGAGGCATCCGTGCCGCATGTCCTGGTCCTCAACGCGTCGTACGAGCCACTCGGCGTCGTACCGCTCCGCCGCGCGCTCGTCCTCGTCCTCGAGAACAAGGCCGTATGCCTCGAGGAGTCCGGCGCCTATCTGCACAGCGCAACCGTCACAGTCCCCGCACCCAGCGTGGTCCGGCTCAAGCGATTCGTCCGGGTTCCCTATCGGGGACCCGTTCCTCTGACCCGAAGGGCGCTCTTCGCGCGCGACGGGGGCCGGTGCATGTACTGCGGTGGCGTCGCAACCAGCGTCGACCACGTCATCCCGCGCAGCCGCGGGGGCAAGCACGTCTGGGACAACGTGGTGGCGTCCTGCCGCCGCTGCAACCATGTGAAGGCCGACCGACACCTGTTCGAAATCGGCTGGCGGCTGCGTCACAAACCCGCCCCACCCACCGGTCTCGCCTGGCGCATCATCGGCACCGGGCATAGGGACCCGCGCTGGCTGCCGTACTTGCAGCCGTACGGCGCGGAGGACGCCATGGCCCGGATCGACGGCATTTCCGCCTGAGGACCCGGGCTTTCGCATACGCCGGTGCGGCACACACCGGCGAGGCGCACGACGACCAGGCGGCCCCGGTGCCGGGCACGGGCCCCGACCCGCGTCCGGCACCGGGCCCCATCCGCGTCCGGCACCGGACCCGCCCCGCCTCAGTCGCGGGCCTCCTCCGCTCGCGCCCCTCGCCGCAGGTACAGCACGCCCCCCGCCGCGAAGGCGACGAGCGCCACCAGCCACGCGTCCCACTGCCCGGCCGGCTGCACGAGCCAGGCCCACACCGGCACCGAGTTCCCGCGCAGGCCGGCGGCCCCCACATACACCGCGCTGACGTACCCGAAGACCGGCAGCCAGCTCAGCCGGGCGCCGAGCAGCACGGCCGAGGCCGCGGTGAGGCCGACGCAGCCGAGGGTGTTGCGGATCATGGCGGGCGGGCCGAACGACGACGTGTGCCCGAGCACCGCCCACGGCAGCAGGGCGGCGGCGAGGGCCGTGAGGGCCAGCAGGTGGAGCAGCCGTCGCCGCCACCACGGGCGTACGGCGGTGCGGTCCAGTTCGTCGGATGCGGTGTACAGGCTCATGCCGATCACCGCGGCCGCGGCCAGCGGCGCGAGCGCGACGACCGGGACCCGTCGGTCGGGGTCCAGGTAGGCGTCCAGGCCGTGCGCGGCCCAGACCGCGAGCGCCGCGGTCGCGACGAGAGCGGCAAGGGTGCGCGGGACGGCGCGCGAGCGGGCGTAGAGAAGCGGTCCGGAGGTCGTCACAGGGCAGGCACCTCGCTCGGGTCGCACGCGCGCGCGGTCGCGAAGTACTCCGACAGCCAGGCGCGGCGCTCCTCGTCGCCCATCGCCTTCAGACGGGCGCGGGCGTCGAGCCGGGCCCGCAGCTCGGCACGTTCCGCCTCGCTGCCCTCGGCGGCAAGCTCGTCGAATCGCCGCTCTGCCGGGCTCGGCGCCAGATAGTGCTGCACGGCGTCGTCGGTCCTGGCCAGGCGCGGGTCACCGGTCAGGTCGCACTCGACCCGGCTGTACAGCGCCATCCCGGCCTCCCACGCGAACTGCCGCGGATCGGTGAGCCGTCCCCGTGCGACGCTCCAGCCGAACGGCGTGATCATGGGCAGGTCGACCTCGTCCGGTCCGGGCTCGCCCGGCAGATCGGTGAAGCGGACCGGAAGGTTCTGTACGCCGTCCAGTCGGCCCGTCAGACCGGACAGGGCGTCCGTGACCTGGGGCAGGAGCTTCTCGTAGCGGGCGTTGACGCAGATCTGCGGGGAGGTGGAGGTGTCGCACACCTGGCGCCGGGTGACCGGGTTGGTGTGCCACAGACCGTCGCCGGTCTGCACCAGCAGCGCGCCCGCGGCCGTCGCGGCGGCCAGCGGTAGCAGGGCCGTGAACCGGTGGCGGGCGGCGTACCCGAGGACCGCGGCCGCCCCGACACCGCCCGTCCACACCACCATCGCCAGGGGCTGCCACCACACCGGTAGCTCGGTGTTCGACGTGTAGCCGATGGGGGACAGGTGACGGAGGGGGCCCCTGCTGTCGTACGCCACGACGCCGAGGACGACGTACCCCGCCACCGCCAGCAGCGGTGCCGTCAGCCGCCAGGGCAGCAGCCGGCCCAGGACATGGCCGATCAGGGCGGCGGCCGCCAGGGTGACCGCGTCCGTGACCGGCGCGACGAGGTCCGGCTCGTCACCGGTGGCGTACAGCCGGGTGGCGAGCAGGGCGAGGGCGGCGGCCACCGCGTACCCGGCGGCCGCCCCGACCGCGACCGGCAGGGCGGCCGCCAGGAACCGGGCGAGCCGGCCCCGCACGGCCGTGGCCAACAGGTCCTCGGTACGGCGTCTGCGCTCGCGGCCGCCCTGCCAGCAGCCGGCGGCCAGGGCCAGCGGGACACCGAGCAACTGGGCCACCGTGTGCAGCCGCTCGCGGGTCTCGGCCCAGCCGCCCTGCCACTGCGCGGACGTGGTGGCCAGGCCGACGGCGAGCGTGACGAGGACGACCGAGCCGGTCCAGGGAGCGATGCCGCGCACGAACTCGGCGCGCAGGGGGTGGCGCGACGCGCGGGCCGGAACGGCGGCTCCCGCCCCGTGCTCCTTCTTCCTCTTCTTCTCCGCTACGAGGGTCATCGTGCCGTGCCTTCAAGGGTGCGGGCCGCGTGGGCGGCGGACTCCTGGGCGGCGGACTCGTGGGCGCGGTGGACGCGCAGCGCGGCCGTGTAGCCGCGCTCGATCGGGTTGTCACCGACGCCGCCCGCCGCCGTCTCGCCGAGGGCCGCGAGGGACTCGGGTGTGCCTCGGTAGGCGACGCGGCCGGTGTCGACGAGGGTGACCTCCGTGCAGGCGGCGGCCACGTCCTCCACGAGGTGGGTGGAGACGATGACGGTGGCCGAGGCGCCCAGTTCGCGCAGCAGCTCCCGGAACTCCACACGCTGTTCCGGGTCGAGACCGGCGGTCGGCTCGTCGAGGAGCAGCACCTGCGGGTCGTTGACGATGGCCTGCGCGATGCCGACCCGGCGGACCATGCCGCCGGACAGCGTGCGGACCTTCGCGTCGATCCGGTCAGCGAGGCCGACGCGGGCGACGGCCCGTTCGACGGCGGCCGGGGCCTCGGCGGGGGGCATCTCCTTCAGCCACGCCACGTACGCGACGAACTCCCGCACCGTGAAGCCCGGGTAGTAGCCGAAGTCCTGCGGCAGATAGCCCAGGCGCCGCCGCACCGCCCCGCGCCGCCGGTGCTCACCGGTGTCCTCGCCGAGGATCTCCACCCGGCCGCCGGACGGGTCGGCGACCGTGGCGAGGACCCGGATCAGCGAGGTCTTGCCGGCACCGTTCGGGCCGAGCAGACCGTGGACGCCGGGGCCGAAGTCGAGGTCCAGCGCGTCGAGGGCGACGGTTTTGCGGTGCCGGACCTGTAGGCCGGTGACTCGGATGGCGGGCAAGGGGGCTCCAGGGGTTCGGGGTGATCGGGTGGGTGGTCGCGGCGCGCACCGGGGTGGGCGACGGTCGCGAGGTGCGGGCGGTCGCGACATGTGCGGTGCACGCGATGTAGGTGGTGTGCGCGGTGTCCTAGGTGTCCGCGGTGTTCGCGGTGTCCGAGGTGTCCGCGGTGTCGGCGGTGTGGCGGTTGTCGTGGTGCGTCGTGGTGGAGGCGGCGTGCGTGGTGTGCCTCGCCCGCTCCGTTGACGAGGGCCGGACCGTACCGCTCGCGGGCGGTGGCCCGGACCGCGGTCAACGGTGTTGCAGTCGGCCGAAGGCCGTGCGGCGCGTGGCCAGCAGGGCGGCGCAGACGAGGGCCGCCCCGGCCCAGCCACCCTGTGCGGCGGCGCCGTCGAGACATGCCGAGAGCTGGTCGGCCAGACGTGCGCTCAGCCGGCCCTGCTCGGTGAGCACCGGGGCGAGTACGGCGCACAGCCAGCCGCCGCCCGTCAGTGCCGTGGCGGCCCGGACCCCCACCCAACCGGCCAGGGCCAGCGAGGCGAGCGTCAGGGCGAGCCCGGGCAGCAGCCAGGCGGCCGCGGCAGGCGCACCCGAGGACGGCAGCAGCAGCCCCGCCAGGGTCAGCAACGGCAGGCTCACCGCCAGCACGGCCGCCGTCCGGGTCAGCACCAGCCGGAGCCCGGCCGAGGGGGTGGCGGCCGTGATCTCGTGCAGCGGGTCCGCGTGCGCGCCGTAGGACAGGGCGGTCCCGAGGACCGGTACGACGGGAGCGACGGCCAGCAGCAAGGGCCGTGCCCCGTCGAAGCCGACGCCTCGGGCCAGCACGACCGCGCCGAGGGCGACGAACAACACGGCCAACGACCACGCCCCGCGCACCGCGGGCCCGGCGGCCCACAGCACCTGGGTGAGCCGGGAGCCCACGGCAGGGACGGGCAGCCGCCGTGAGGCACGGGCGGGGATGTCGCTGAGGGGCGGCCGTACGGACGTCGGTGCCGGAGTCCGCGGGGGAGCCGGTGCCCGCACCTCCGCCGCACGCACCTCCGCCGCACGCACCTCCGCCGCACGCACCTCCGCCGCACGCACCTCCGCCGCTCGGACATCCTTCGGTGCCGTCCCCAGCACCGCCTCCCGCAGCTCGGCCAGCACCACGCCCGCCGGCGTCCGCCGCACCGCGCTCGACACACGGGACGCGCAGGTGCCGCAGGACTCCAGGTGCTTCTCCAGGGACCAGGCGTCGCCATCCGGCAGGGAGCCGTTCGCGTACCGGGTGACGACGTGGTCGGACGCATGCCATTCGGTCATGCCGGGCCTCCCAACGGGGACGGGCTCAACTGGGCGAGGGCGGCGCGCAGTTCGGCACGGGCGCGCATCGCGCGGGACTTGACGGTGCCTTCCGGGATGCCGAGCAGCCGGGCCGTCTCCCGGGTGGTCAACCCGTCGACGACCGTGGCGCGCAGCACCTCGCGCAGCTCGGGCGAGATCCGGTCGAGGGCGGTGCCGACATCGCCGTACTCCAGCCCCGCCAGCACCCGCTCCTCCACGGACGGCGCGGTCGCGGCGGCGTACCCGACCCCGGCCCCGGCCCCGGCCTCGTCCATCGGCATGGTCTCCAGCCGAGCCGCCCGCTCCCGCACGCGCAGCGCGTCGACCAGGCGTCGCGCCGCGATGGTCCACAGCCAGCCGCCGGCCTGCTCGCCCCGGTGCGCGTCCGCGGACCGCCACACCGTCACGAACGTGTCCTGGAGCACCTCACGCACGACCTCCGGATCGGCGCAGCGCCGGCTCAGCCGGGCGTGCAGCCACCCCGCGTGGCGGTCGTACAGCACGGCCATCGCCGCCGAGTCCCCGCCCGCGACAGCACGCAACAGCGCCGCGTCCGAGTCCCCCTCGTCGATCTCCCGATGGCCCCCCATGGGGCGGAACAGTCTCACACCCCGTCTATCGACGAGGTGGGGGGAGCCGGTTCACGCTCCGGGAGAAGCGGGGAATCAGCGATACGTTCGCGACCTGGAGGCGTCGAGGCGCGGGGGCGGCAGAATGTGAGGCGAGGCACGTTGTTGTGGTCGGTACGTCTGCCGCCGCGCCCGCTGGGTAGGGCTGCGGTAACCGCCAAGCCGTACTCGACACAAGGAGGCCCCCGTGCCCACAGCATCTGCCCTGTCCAAACCTGAGGCGCCCTTCGAGCCCGAGATGCACGCCTGCGTCTTCAGCGCCGAGGGCGCCTGCGCCGAGATCCCCCTCACCAGCGAACCGCCCCATCCCGACGCCGAGCCGCTCACCAGTGAGCCGCCGCTCGCCGATGCCGCGCCGCTGACGAGTGAGGCGGCCACCTGGGACACGGGCATGGACATGGGTATGGACATGGGTATGGACACCGTATGGACATGGACCTAGCCACGAGGCCGTAGATGACAGCAGAGCGGTCGGCCGAAGCCCCAACCGAGGAGCCCGCGGAACCAAGGGAACCCGAGCCCGAGGCGCCCGAGGGCCCTGGTGGTCCCGAGGGGCTCCCCTCCGACGATCTGTCCCGGCTCGCCGAACTGTACGGCGTCGCCACCTCCTATCAGCCGTCCGCGGACCGCACGGTCACGGCCTCCGCCACCGCCCTCACGCTCGCCCTCGCCGCACTCGACGTCGACGCGAGGACACCCGCTGCCGTCGATGCCGCGCTCGCCGCGCGGGAACGGGAGCTGAGTGAGCGGCTGCTGCCGCCGACGGTGGTGTGCTGGAGCGGCGCCGAGCCCGACGCGCTGGCCGCGCTGCCCGCGCTGCCCTCCGGAACCCGGCTGCGCATCGAGACCGAACAGGGCGAGACCACCGACGCCGTCGGCCAACTCCTGCCCGGCGTCCACCGTTTGACGGTCACCGCCCCCGACGGCCGTACGGCGACCAGCCACCTGGTCGTCGCCCCGCCCGGCCTGCCCACCCCGCCCGGACGCTCGTACGGCCTCCTCGTCCAGCTCTACTCCCTCCTCTCCCGCCGCTCCTGGGGCATGGGCGACCTCGGTGACCTCGCCGAGCTCGCCGCCTGGGCCGGCCGGGCGCTCGGCGCCGGATTCGTGCAGGTCAACCCGTTGCACGCGGCCGTACCCGGAGCCCCGACCGACCCTTCCCCCTATCGCCCGTCCTCCCGCCGCTTCCCCGACCCGGTGCATCTGCGGATCGAGGACGTACCCGAGTTCGCGTACGTCGCGGACCGCGAGCGGGTGCGGACGCTGCTGGAGCGGGCCGGGCGACTGCGTGAGGCGGTGCTGGAGAAGGACGCGTTGATCGACCGGGACGCGGTGTGGGCCGCGAAGCGGGAGGCGCTGGAACTGCTGCGCGAGGTACCGCTCGGGCCGGGGCGGCGGGCCGCGTACGCCGACTTCCTCGCGCGGGAGGGCGAGGCGCTGGAGGACCACGCCACGTGGTGCGCGCTGGCCGAGGTGCACGGCTCCGACTGGCAGCGGTGGCCGGAGGGACTGCGGGACCCTCGATCGCCGGAAACCACCCGCGCGCGACGGGAGTTGATGGACCGCGTCGACTTCCACTGCCGTCTCGCCTGGCTCACCGACACCCAGCTCACCGCCGCCCAGCGGATCGCGCGGGAGGCGGGGATGCCGGTGGGGATCGTGCACGACCTGGCCGTCGGGGTGCACCCCGGGGGCGCGGACGCCTGGGCGCAGCAGGAGTACTTCGCGGCCGGCATGTCGGTGGGGGCGCCGCCGGACGCCTTCAACGCCCGCGGCCAGGACTGGGGGCTGCCGCCGTGGCGGCCGGACCGGCTGGCCGAGTCGGGGTACGCGCCGTACCGCCGACTGCTGCGGGCGTTGTTCGGCCACGCGGGCGCGCTGCGGATCGACCACGTCATGGGGCTGTTCCGGCTGTGGTGGGTGCCGCAGGGGCATCCGCCGACGGAGGGGACGTACGTCCGTTACGACGCCGAGGCCATGCTCGCGATCCTGGTGCTGGAGGCGTCCCGGGCCGGGGCGGTGGTGATCGGGGAGGACCTCGGCACGGTGGAGCCGGGGGTGCGGGAGAAGCTGCGTGCGCGGGGTGTGCTGGGCACGTCGGTGCTGTGGTTCGAGCGGGACTGGGGCGGGGACGGCCGGCCCCTGCCGCCGGAGTCCTGGCGTGCCGACTGCCTCGCCACCGCCACGACCCACGATCTGCCGCCCACCGCGGCCCGTCTCACCGGCGAGCACGTCGAACTCCGCGACAGCCTCGGCCTGTTGACCCGGCCCCTGGAGCAGGAGCGGGCGGAGGCTTCGGCGGACACGGGGGAGTGGCTGGAGCTGCTGTCCCGGCTGGGGCTGCTGCGGGGCACGGGGGGCGGGCGCTGCGCCTCGGAGGAGGAGGCCGAGATCCAGGCCGTCCACCGCTTCCTGCTGCGGACCCCGGCCCGCATGGTCGGCATCTGGCTCCCGGACGGCATGGGTGACCGCCGGCCGCAGAATCTGCCGGGCACGTGGGACCAGTACCCGAACTGGCGGCTGCCGATCGCGGACGCGGAGGGCAGGCCGGTGACCCTGGAGGAGCTGGCGGCTTCACCGCGGGTGCGGGCGCTGGTGGACGTGCTGCGGGACGGGATCGCTCGGCGCGGGTGACGTCGTGCGGCGTTGTCGTGCGGTGGCTTCGGAGCAGTGCCGTCGGAGTGGTGGCGTCGGTGCGGTGCCGTCGGTGCGGGCGGGCGATACGGCACCCCGGGCGCGCGGCCAGCCGTGGGGTTCTGTACTTTTGGGACCGTGGACAAGAAGAACGCCCTGCGCGCCGGCGCCCTGGCTGCCGGTACGACGCTGATGATGCTGCTCATGTCGTCCCCCGCGCTCGCGCTCACGCGTGACGACGGCGACGACCCCGGTCAGGGTCTGAGCGTGATCGAGACGGTGACTCAGTTCGTCCTGGCCCCGATCGTGCTGTTCGCGGTCATCGCGGGCCTGGTCATGGTCCTGGACAGGTCGCACAAGCAGAAGGACACGACCAGCTCCAACATCCAGACCAAGGCCAACGCCGACGCCAAGGTCTGACGCGGGGCTCTCTTCGAGTCCGCCGCGCACTTTCCCGAGGGCGCCGACCCCATCGTACGTACGCGCATCCGCCGTACGTGGACGAGGCCGGCGCCCTCGGCGCGTCCGCCCGCCGGCGGCCCTCACGTCCCCGGATGCGGCGCCGGGTAGGGCGCCGTCAGATACCGCTGCACCGTGGGCGCCAGCCAGGCCACGACCTCCTCGGGAGTCAGTGCCACCGCGGGCGGGAAGCGCAGGACATAGCGCGTGAGCGCCAGTCCGAGCAGCTGTGACGACACCAGCGCGGCCCGCGCCGGAGCCTGCTCGGGGTCGGGGCACACCTGGCGGGCGAGCGGCAGCAACTGGTCCCCGAAGACGCCCCGCATGCGCTCGGCCCCGGCCTGGTTGGTCACGCCGACCCGGAGCAGGGCGGTGAGCACCTCGTTCTCCTCCCACATGGCCAGGAAGTGCGTCACGAGCGCCCGGCCGGCGTCGTGCCGGGTCAACGACGCCGGGTCCGGCAGCCGCAGGTCGATGGCGACGGCCGCCGCGAACAGGCCCTCCTTGTTGCCGTAGTAGCGCATGACCATCGACGGATCGATGTTCGCGTCCTTGGCGATGGCGCGGATGGTGGCGCGCTCGTAGCCGTCGGCCGCGAAGCGCTCGCGGGCCGCGTGGAGGATCGCCGTGCGGGTGGCGTCGGAGCGGCGCGGTGGGGTGGGGGCCTTGCGTTCGGTCATGCCAACGATCGTAGGCCAACGGCAGTAGGTCCACGCTTGTAGGCCAACACCTGTTGACCCGGCTGTCCGGGCGGCCCTAGGCTTGCCTACAGGCGTTGACCAACAAGTGTTGGCACTCTGGAGGAGGCCGCCATGACCGGCACCACCCACCACCCCGTCCCCGTCCCCGACCCCGTCCCCGTCCCCGTCCTCGTCGTCGGCGCCGGCCCCA
Organism: Streptomyces sp. NPDC006385; assembly: GCF_040612485.1. Taxonomy (NCBI): domain Bacteria; kingdom Bacillati; phylum Actinomycetota; class Actinomycetes; order Kitasatosporales; family Streptomycetaceae; genus Streptomyces; species Streptomyces sp. NPDC006385. Next base: position 39,424 of record NZ_JBEXQG010000007.1, on the reverse strand, counting down.
CCGGCCTCCTCCTGGCCGGTGACCTCGCCGCCGCCGGCGTACGCGTCACCCTCGTCGAGAAGCGCCCCCACGGCATCAGCAACCTCTCCCGCGCGTTCGGCGTCCACGCCCGCACCCTGGAACAGTTCGACGCCCGAGGCATCGCCGACGACCTGCTCGCCACCGGCACCACCATCACCGAGCTGCGACTGTTCCGCCGTCTCTCCCTCGACCTGGGCACGCTGCCGTCCCGCTTCCCCTTTCTGCTCATCACTCCGCAGTACGAGGTCGAGCGACTGCTGGAGCGGCGGGCGCGCGAGCTCGGCGTCGAGTTCCTCTTCGAGCACGAGGTCGTGGGGCTGCGGCAGGACGACAGCGGGGTCGACCTCGACATCCGCGACCCGGACGGCGCGGTCGTCACCCGCCGCGCCGTGTACGCCGTGGGCGCGGACGGCCACCGCAGCGCCGTACGCCGCGCGCTCGCCATGCCCTTCCCCGGCGTCTCCGTCATCAAGTCCCTGTTCCTGGCGGACGTCCGGCTCACCGAGCGGCCCGACAGCGTGCTCACCATCGACGGAGCGGGCGACGTCTTCGCGGGGATCGTCTCCTTCGGCGACGGCTGGTACCGGGTCATGGGCTGGAACCGCCGCCACGAGGTCCCCGACGACACCCCGCTCGACCTCGACGAGGTCAGGGAGGTCACCCGCCGCGCCCTGGGCACCGACTACGGCATGCACGATGCGCGTTGGCTCTCCCGCTTCCACAGCGACGAGCGACAGGCGCCCGAGTACCGGGTCGGGCGGGTCTTCCTCGCCGGCGACGCCGCCCACGTCCACTCACCGGCCGGCGGCCAGGGCATGAACACCGGTCTCCAGGACGCGGCCAACCTCGGCTGGAAGCTCGCCGCGGCCGTGCGGGGCTGGGCGCCCGAGGGGCTGCTGGACACGTATCAGGCCGAGCGTCATCCGGTCGGCAGGGCGGTGCTGCGCAGCAGTGGCGGGCTGGTCCGGCTGGCGCGGGCGCAGAGCCCGGTGCTGCGTGCCGTACGCGCCCTCGTCGCCGCCTTCCTCGCCGCGGCCCGGCCCGCCCGGGCGAAGGCCCTGGCCCAGATCTCGGGCATCGGCTACAAGTACGCCGCCCCGCGCGGCTCCCACCCCCTGGTCGGCACGCGCGTCCCCGACGCCGCCCTGGAGAGCGGTCGCCTTTACGAGGCGCTGCGCGGCGGACGGTTCGTGCTGATCGGACCGGAGTCCCCGATGGCGTACGACGGGCAGGGTGCCCGCAAGGACCGGCTGACCGTGGAACGCTGGGCGAGCGGCCGCCGTACGGCCGTGCTGGTGCGGCCCGACGGATACGTGGCCTGGGCGGCGGAGGGCGCGGACGCGGCGACGGTTCGGCGGGCGGTCGCCGCTCACCTGGGGTGAGTGAACTCCTTACCTGGGTTCGGATGTCGCCGTGAGCAAGTCCCGGAGCAGGTCGGCCAGTTGGCCGGCCTGGTCGTCGTCCAGGACGGACAGGGCTTCCATCTGGACGGCGAGTCCGGCGGTGACGGCCTCGTCGACGAGGGCCAACCCCTTCTCGGTGAGGGTGACTTGGAGGCCCCGGCGGTCGTGCGGGTCGGGGGAGCGGCGAAGAAGCCCTGCTCGCTCCAGCTTGTCGAGGCGGCCGGTCATGCCACCCGTGGTGAGCATCAGCGTCGCCGAGAGCCGGCGGGGCGGAAGGGTGTACGGCTCGCCGGCGCGGCGCAGGGTCGCCAGGACGTCGAACTCGCCACGCGAGATCCCGAACCGGGCGTACGCCGTCTCCATCCGGGCGCCCACCGTCTGCGTGAGGCGGTGGATCCGGCCGAACACCTCCATCGCGGTCGTGTCGAGGTCGGGCCGCACCTGCGCCCACTGGTCGATGATCGCGTCGACGGCGTCCCTGCGCCGGGGCGGGCGTGCACTCATGGGTCGAGTATCGGGCGCCGGACGATCACCCGCAAGGAAGTAGCTTGGCAGAAAGCCGCTTGAGTGAAAGTAGCTTAGTGTTGAGCTACCCCTCCCCGTGGAACAGGCCGATGTGCTGTCAGCTCGACCGTGTCGATGTCGCAGAGCGGCGGCGGCCTTCTCGATCGCCGGCCAGAACCACGTGTCGGGCGGATACGCCTCCTCGTAGTTGGACCGTCGACGGATGGGCACCGGCGAGGAACACGGCCTCGACACCGTCGAAGGCAGGGGCGCACTCCAGCGGGCGGGTGATGGAGCCTTCGACGACCTTCACCCCGTCAGGCCAGCCATCGCACTGGCCCGGCTCGGCGATCACCCGGACATCTGGGACTGGCGCCCTCGCCCCTGCGGGGGCTGACGGCGGTCAGCAGGTGTACGCCTGCGGTGCCCCAAGGGGCGTCCGGTCCAGGACCGGACGCCCCGACAGACGTTCCTGGGACGGCCGTTACCGCTCCGCCGCCGCGTCCGCAGCCTGGGCCTTCAGGGCCCGTTCCACGCCCGAGCGGGACTCCGAGACCAGGCGGCGCAGGGCCGCGTTCGGGTCGGCCGAGGCCAGCCAGGCGTCCGTCTTGGCCAGGGTCTCCTCGGAGACCTGGAGGGACGGGTACAGGCCGGTCGCGATCTGCTGGGCGATCTCGTGGGAGCGGGCGTCCCAGATGTCCTTGACCACCTCGAAGAACTTGTCCGTGTAGGGGGCCAGGAGCTCACGCTGGTCGGTCTGGACGAAGCCCCCGATCACCGCTTCCTGAACGGCGTTGGGAAGCTTGTCGGAGTCGATGACCGACGACCACGCCTCGGCCTTGGCCTCGGCGGTCGGGCGGGCCGCACGGGCCGTGGCGGCGTGCCGCTCGCCGGCCGCCGTCCTGTCCCGCTCGTACTCGGCCGCGATCTCCGTCTCGTCGAAGCGCCCCACGGCCGCGAGCCGCTGTACGAACGCCCAGCGCAGCTCCGTGTCGACGGCCAGGCCCTCGATCGACTGCGAGCCGTCCAGCAGGGCCTCCAGCAGGTCCAGCTGCTCCGGCGTGCGGGCCGTCGCCGCGAACGCCCGCGCCCAGGCCAGCTGGTGGTCGCTGCCCGCCTCGGCGCCGCGCAGGTGCGCCAGCGTGGCGTCCGTCCAGCGGGTCAGCAGGCTCTCGCGGGCGGCCGGGGCGGCGTACAGCTCGATCGCCAGCTTCACCTGGCGCTGCAACGACTGCACGAGGCCGATGTCGGACTCCTTGCCGATGCCCGACAGGACCAGGGAGAGGTAGTCGCGGGTGGCGAGTTCGGCGTCGCGCGTCATGTCCCACGACGACGCCCAGCACAGGGCCCGCGGGAGCGAGGCCTCGAAGTCGCCGAGGTGCTCGGTCACGAAGGCCAGCGACTGCTCGTCCAGGCGGACCTTCGCGTACGACAGGTCGTCGTCGTTGAGGAGGATCACGTCCGGGCGGCGCGTGCCCGACATCTGCGGTACGGCGGTCAGTTCGCCGTCCACGTCCAGCTCGATGCGCTCGTCGCGGAGCAGCTTGCCCGACGCGTCGTCGAGGTTGTACAGGCCGACCGCGATGCGGTGCGGACGCAGCGTGGGGTCGCCCTTCGCGCCCGTCGGCAGCGCGGGGGCCTCCTGGCGGATCGCGAAGGACGTGATCACACCGCTCGCGTCCGTCTCGATCTCGGGGCGCAGGATGTTGATGCCGGCCGTCTCCAGCCACTGCTTCGACCACGTCTTCAGGTCACGGCCGGAGGTCTCCTCCAGGGCGCCCAGCAGGTCGGACAGGCGGGTGTTGCCGAAGGCGTGGCGCTTGAAGTACGCCTGGACGCCCTGGAAGAACTCGTCCTCGCCGACGTAGGCGACGAGCTGCTTGAGGACGGAGGCGCCCTTGGCGTAGGTGATGCCGTCGAAGTTGACGAGCACGTCGTCCAGGTCGCGGATCTCGGCCATGATCGGGTGGGTGGACGGCAGCTGGTCCTGGCGGTACGCCCACGTCTTCATCTGGTTGGCGAAGGTGGTCCACGAGTGCGGCCAGCGCGACTCGGGCGCGTACGCCTGGCAGGCGATGGACGTGTACGTGGCGAACGACTCGTTCAGCCACAGGTCGTTCCACCACTCCATGGTGACCAGGTCGCCGAACCACATGTGGGCCAGCTCGTGCAGGATGGTCTCCGCGCGCGTCTCGTACGCCGCGTTCGTCACCTTGGACCGGAAGACGTACTGGTCGCGGATGGTCACCGCACCCGCGTTCTCCATCGCGCCCGCGTTGAACTCCGGCACGAACAGCTGGTCGTACTTCTTGAACGGGTACGGGTAGTCGAACTTCTCCTGGAACCAGTCGAAGCCCTGCCGGGTCACCTCGAAGATCGCGTCCGAGTCGAGGAACTCGGCGAGCGAGGGCCGGCAGTAGATGCCGAGCGGGACGGACTGGCCGTCCTTCTCGTAGACGCTGTGCACGGAGTGGTACGGGCCGACGATGAGCGCCGTGATGTACGTCGAGATGCGCGGCGTCGGCTCGAAGGACCAGACGTTGTCCTTGGGCTCCGGGGTGGGCGAGTTGGAGATGACGGTCCAGCCGTCCGGCGCCTTCACGGTGAACTGGAAGGTGGCCTTCAGATCGGGCTGTTCGAAGGACGCGAAGACGCGGCGGGCGTCCGGGACCTCGAACTGGGTGTAGAGGTAGGCCTGCTGGTCGACCGGGTCGACGAAGCGGTGCAGGCCCTCGCCGGTGTTGGTGTAGGCGCAGTCCGCCACGACCCGCAGGACGTTGGGTCCCTCCAGCAGGCCGGACAGGGCGATCCGGGAGTCCTTGAAGACCTCGGCCGGGTCGAGTGCGTCGCCGTTGAGGGTCACCTCGTGGACGGTCGGGGCCACGAGGTCGATGAACGACCCCGCGCCGGTCTCGGCGACGTCGAAGCGCACCGTGGTGACAGACCGGTAGGTACCGCCCTCCTGCGCGCCGGAGAGGTCGAGATCGATCTCGTAGGACTCGACGGTGAGCAGCTGCGCCCGCTGCTGAGCCTCTTCGCGGGTCAGGTTTGTGCCAGGCACGCGGTCATCTCCTCGATATGTGTAGGTTCGGCGGTTCGGTCATCCTTCCATGTGAGGTGCACGGCTGTCTCCGACGGTTCAGCCGGGGGGTCGGGGGGCGAGGTGTGCAGGGTTGCCGCAGGAGGATGTCGCCTTCGTCGACGAGTACGCCGCCAAGAAAGCGGCGGATTCCAGATCCGCGGTGATACACGACGCCATTCAGATGCCGCGCGAAGCAGCTCTTGAGGAGGAGTACCTCGCGGCTTGGGACGAGTGGTACGCGAGCGAGGATGCGGAGCTGTGGGATCGTACGGCGGGGGACGGCATTTCTGATGAACCGCGGTGACATCTACCTGGTGGATCTGGAGCCGGTCGTCGGCAGTGAGGCGAACAAGAGGCGCCCGGCGGTCCTCGTGACCAACAACGCCGCGAACCGTATGGCCGACCGGGCGGGGCGCGGCGTCCTGGCGGTGGTGCCTGTGACCTCCAACGTCACACATGTACGGCCGTTCCAGGTCTTCCTGCATGCAGCGGAGTGTGGCCTGAGAGTCGACTCCAAGGCGCGGTGCGAGCAGATCCGGGCGCTCGACCTGTCGCGATTCGGCCACCGCATCGGTGTCGTGCCACCGCACGCGCTGAAGGAGACCGACCAAGCGCTGCGCCAGCAACTGGCACTCTGAACACGACGAAGGGGCGCCCACCGTTCACCGGCGGGCGCCCCTTTCGTATGTGTACCGGCGTCAGCCCTTCAGCTCCGCCGCCACCAGCTCCGCGATCTGCACCGCGTTCAGCGCGGCCCCCTTGCGGAGGTTGTCGTTGGAGAGGAACAGGGCGAGGCCGTGCTCGACCGTCTCGTCGGTGCGGATGCGGCCGACGTACGACGGGTCCTGGCCGGCCGCCTGGAGCGGGGTCGGGACGTCGGTGAGGGCCACGCCGGGGGCGCCGGCCAGCAGCTCCTTGGCGCGCTCCACGCTGATCGGGCGGGCGAAGCGGGCGTTGACCTGGAGGGAGTGGCCGGAGAAGACCGGGACGCGCACACAGGTGCCGGAGACCTTCAGCTCGGGGATCTCCAGGATCTTGCGGGACTCGTGGCGGAGCTTCTGCTCCTCGTCGGTCTCATTCAGACCGTCGTCGACGATCGAGCCGGCCATCGGCAGCACGTTGTACGCGATCGGCGCGACGTACTTGTTCGGCGCGGGGAAGTCCGCCGCCGAACCGTCGTGGGTCAGCTTGGGCGCGTCGTCGCCGACCTTCTTGACCTGCTCGAACAGCTCGTCCACGCCGGCCAGACCCGAGCCGGACACCGCCTGGTAGGTGGCGACGACCAGCGCCTGGAGCCCGGCCTCCGCGTGCAGCGGCTTCAGCACCGGCATCGCGGCCATCGTCGTGCAGTTCGGGTTGGCGATGATGCCCTTGGGGCGGTCGGCGATGGCGTGCGGGTTCACCTCGGAGACGACCAGCGGGACCTCGGGGTCGCGGCGCCAGGCCGAGGAGTTGTCGATCACCACGGCGCCCTGGGAGGCGACCTTCGGCGCCAGCGCCTTGGAGGTCGAGCCGCCCGCCGAGAACAGGACGATGTCCAGGCCGGTGTAGTCGGCCGTGGCCGCGTCCTCCACGGTCACGCCGTCCAGGACCGTCCCCGCCGAGCGGGCCGAGGCGAACAGGCGCAGCTCGGTGACCGGGAAGTCGCGCTCCGTGAGGATCCTGCGCATGACCGTGCCGACCTGCCCGGTGGCTCCGACGATTCCGACCCTCACGGCGACTCCCTTACGCGTTCTTGAATGTCTGCGGCCTTTCCATCATGCGGCCGACCCGGGTCCGCCTGTCCAATTCTTTGCGTTCCATGCCCGAGGACCGGGACACCCCGACCCGTCCGGCGGCACCGGAACTCCCGTGCGCACCCACACTGAGCTGCAGAAATTCGCCCTACGAGGCCCTCGTTCCGCAAGCTGTGCTGCGCCCGCGCCGCGGTGTGACGTACGCCTCGCGGAAACTCCCGGCGACCCGGGCGAACGTTTCCGTGCGCTGCGGCGTCGTAGGAGAAACGCGGTGAGGGGGGTGGCTTGTGCTGCGCAGAAAGGCCCGCCGTGCCCAGGAGGACGATCACACAGATCCTCTGGACGCGGCTCAGGAGCGCCGGGTGCGGGCGGTGCTCGCGCTGGGCGGGGTGCCGCAGACGGACCTGCTGGACGGGGTACAGCAGGTCCGCCTGCGGCTGCTGGAGCGGGCCGCGAGCGGGCGGGAGGCGCCCCGGGACGTCTCGGCGTGGGCGGCGGTCGTCGCCTCCAACCTCGCCATGGACTGGCACCGGGCCAAGAAGCGCCAGGAACGGCTCGGGGAACGGCTCGCCTCCCTGCGTCAGCTCGAACACCCCTCCGGCGAGGACACCAGCCTGCTCTCCCTCGCCGTCGCCCAGGGCCTGGACGAACTGCCCGACGCCCAGCGTCAGGTCCTCGTCCTGCGCTTCTACGCCGATCTGCCGGTGCGCGGGATCGCCGAGGAGCTCGGCATCCCGGAGGGCACGGTCAAGAGCAGGCTGCACACGGCGGTACGGGCCCTGCGCGCCCGCCTGCACGAGGACGAGGTGGTGTGACGTGACCGCCGAGAACGAAGGCCGTAACGGTCGCGACGGCAACGACGGCAACGACGGCAACGACGGCTACGACGGCAACGACGGCTACGACGGCTACGACGGCCACGACGGCAACGACGGCTACGACGGCCGAGGCGGCGTCGACGCGCTGATGGCCGCGATCACCGGCGAGCCGCTGCCGGACGCGGCCCGCGCGGACGCCGCCCTCATGGCCGAGCACCGGTCGGCCACCGCCGACGTGGCACTGCTGCGGCAGCAGCTGGGGATCATCGGGGACGCCCTCGCCGCGCCGCCGGCACCGGCTCCCGAGCCGGCTCCCGAACCCGCACCCGAGCCCGTTCCCGTACGGCACTCCTCCCGGGTCCGGCGGCGTGCGTTCACCCTCGCCTTCGGCACCCTCGCCGTGGCCGCCGTCGCCTCCGTGGTGACCGGGCTGGGCTGGCTGCTGTCGCAGGCCGGGGACGGCGGCCTGGCCTCGGGAGGCAGTGCCGACCAGGCGAGCTCCAAAACGGCCGAGGCCGCCTTCGGCAGCCCCCGCTACCTCGCCTGCGCCCGCCTTGTCGCCGAGGGGGACGTCACCGCCGTGGAGCCGGTGCCCGGCACGGCACACGAGCGGATCACCCTGAGCGTGACCCGCTCCTACCGCCCGCAGAAGCCGAGGACGCCGGAGAAGGACGAGGACGAGGTGACCTTCCTGATGGAGGAGGACGCCGTCGGCAAGGGGGAACACCTCCTGGTCGGCATCCCCCGGCATGCCGCGGGGCCGGACTTCTGGGCCGTCGGCGAGCAGGACATCGCCCCCGAGCGGGCCTGGATCACCGCCGCGCTGCCCGAGGCGCGGAACCTCACCTGCGCATGACGAGGGGCGGGCGCCCGTACGGACGCCCGCCCCCATGGCCGTACACCGGACTACGGCGTGACCTTCTCGATCTTCACGTTGCCGAGGCCCGCGACCGTGCCACGCGCGTTCAGCAGCCGTACCTGACCGAAGAACTCACGGCCCTCCGGAGCGGCCGCCAGCGCGGTGACGCTGCCGGAGACGGAGGCCGAGTCGCCCGTGCCCAGCTTCACCGGCGCCGACTCGTCGACCGTGACGGTGCCGAGCGCGGCCGAGTAGAACACGTCCAGGTAGTCGTACGCGGTCGAGCCGGCCGGCACCGCGTAGCCGATGACCTCGATGCGGTACTTCCCGGCCGCCGGGTTCGCGACCGAGACCGACTCCTCCGAGTCGCCGTCGGCGGAGCTGCCGACCTCGGTGCCGGCCGCGTCGTAGACGACCAGGTCGAGGTCCGCGGCGGCGTCGGAGACGTTGCCGATGGTCACCTCGAGCGACTTGGCGCCCTCGGGCACGTCGACCGCGGTGGTCTGCGTGACGCCCTCGGCGATGGTCGGACGGGTCGTCTTCGACGAGCCGAGCGGGCCGCCGGCCAGCTTGCCGTCGAGCGCGGCGTACTTGTTGGTCACCTTCCAGGAGGCGGTGGCCGGGGTGCCGACCTTGGCCTCGGGGACGGTCACGGTCTCCGGGTCGAAGGCCGCGCCGAGGACGGCGACGTCCAGCTTGTACGGGTTGTCGAGCAGCGGCGACGTGCGGCGCGACTCGACCTCGATCTCCCAGACGCCGGGCTGCGGGTCGGCGTAGGAACGCACGTCCGGCTTGCAGCCGTTGCCGTCGAGGTAGTTGTTGTAGCAGCTCGGAGTGCCGGTGGGGTCGGACGGGACGCCGAACGGGTGGATCGAGACGAACCGGGTCTGGCTCTTGTCCTTCAGCCCGCCGATCGCGACCTCCAGCGTCTTCGCGCCCTCGGGGACGGTCACGAAGTACGACTTGGTGCTGTTGCGCTGCACCGAACCGGACGCGGAGTAGGTGTGCTTGACCGGCTCCGACACCACGACCGTGTTGAGGACCTGCTTGTCGATGCCCTCGGTGCGCGGGTCGTCGACCTCCAGGATCGCGCTCTTGATGCCGGCCGAGGACGGCTTGGCGGCGACCTTGACGGTGACCGGCTTGTTCAGGCCGAGGCTGATCTCGTCGGAGCCGACGATGCGGAAGGTGCCACCGGCGTTGTTCTCCAGGTGCAGCTCGTGCCGGATCGCCCGGTCGGCGCCCGACGTACGGGTGACGGTGACGTCGTACGTCTTCTTCTGGCCGACCTTCAGGCCGCCTTCGCGGTCGTAGAGGCCGGTGCCGTAGCCGGGGGTCTTGAGCTTGTCGTCCATCGCGGTGTCGACCGGCGCCTTCACCGTGTACTCGTGGGCGGTGGCGCCGTCACGGACGGCGTCCCAGGCGTCCTCGATGTTGATGAGGCCGGCCCCCTCCTCGTACGCCTGGACACCCTTGATGTGATCGGCGGTCGAGGTCAGCGCGGTGCGCAGCTTCGCGGGCGTCAGGTCGATGCCCTTCTGCTTGGCGGCGCTCAGCAGCAGCGCGGACGCGCCCGCCGCCTGCGGGGAGGCCATCGAGGTGCCCTGGAGCATGCCGTAGCCGGCCGGGAGCGAGTAGCCCGCCTCGGCGACCGGGGCGCCCGGCAGCCAGGTCTGGATGGTGTTGATCGCGGCACCCGGGGCGGTCAGGGTCGGGGTGAAGCCGCCGTCCTCACGCGGGCCGCGCGAGGAGAACGGCATCATCGCGTACTTCTTCTCCACGACGGAGCCGTAGTTGGCGGCCCAGGTCTCCTTGGAGATGGACGCGCCGACCGAGATGACCTTGCTGGACAGAGCCGGGTCGCCGATGGTGTTGGCGCCGGGACCGGAGTTGCCGGCCGAGATGACGAGCTGGACGCCGTAGGTGTCGATCAGGCGGGTGTACAGCTCGGCGCGGGCGTTGTTGCCGTCGTTCAGCGCCGGGAGACCGCCGATGGACATGTTGACGATGTCGACGCCGCGGTTGACGACGAGGTCGATCATGCCCTCGGTGAGCGCGACGTTGGTGCAGCCGCCGCTCCAGGTGCAGGCACGGGAGGCGACGAGCTTCGCGCCGGGCGCCGCGCCGTTCATCTTGCCGCCGAACAGGCCGTTGGCGGCGGTGATGCCGGCGACGTGCGTGCCGTGCTCGGACTCGATGACGCCGATGTTGACGAAGTCGGCCTTCTTGCCGACCCAGTCGCCGCCGTACGGGTCCATCGGCACGTCCTTGCGGATCTGCACGACGAACGGCTGGCGCTCGGCGACGTCGGTGGCCGGGTCGTCGGTGCCGAAGTACCCGATCTGGAAGCCGTCCTTGTACGGCTTCATCGGGGTGTCGTCACCGAAGTCGTTGTTGTTGTTGAGGTCCACGCGGACCGTGCCGTTCGCGGCGTCGTAGAGCATGCCCCACGAGTCGGTCTTGTCGCCGTCGCGGTTGGCGTCGCCCGCCGCGTCACCGCCGGTGGTGTACGACTCCAGGAAGGTGCTGACCTGGTACGAACCCGCGGGCGCCGTCCAGGTCCTGCCGCCGTAGGTGAAGGTGGGCCCGGAGACGGAGGTCACCATCGGGCGCCAGGTGCGGTCGTTGTCGACTATCGGGTCGGTGGCGGTGACCCAGTCGACGATCTTGCGCTCGCCGGTGGTGGTCTTCTGCAGGGCCGGGTGCCCGAGGTCCACACCGCTGTCGAGGATGCCGATGGTGATGCCGCGGCCGTCCGCCTTCGGGTTGTCCTCGACGAAGTCGACGGCGCCCGTCTCGAAGGACGGGTTGTACGGGTTCTCGGCCGGGGTCTTCTTGCCCGGGGCGGGGTACGAGGTCGCGGCGGCCGTCGACTTCTTCGTGTCGACGGCGGGATCGTCCAGGGGGATCTCCTCGCGCAGGTCGATGCCGTGCACCGAGGAGAGCTTCGTCGCGGCGGCGATGGCCGAGTCGGCCCTGCCGGTGGGGACGGTGGCCCGGACGTAGCCGAGCTTGTCGTAGGTACGGCCCACAGAGCCGACCGCGTCGAGCTGCTCGGCGACCTTCTCGGTCTGGCCGGGGGCGGTCGCGACCATCATCGTGACGTTCTTGTCGCCGTCGGCCTTGGCCTCGGCGAGCAGGTCGGCGTCGTCCGAACCGAGCTTGTGGTGGGCGGACTTGACGCTCGGGTCCGCCGCCGCGGGCGCGGGGTCCGCGGCGAAGGCCATGGGTATCGGCCCGGCCGCACAGAGCGCGGCGACGAGACCGGCGGCCACGGCTGTGCGCGCCGCGCCTCTCGGACCCGGCTTCGGATCGCGCTGGGGGGTGTGGGTCATCGGCATCCCTTGTTGGTAAAGGAGCATGGGTCGTCCGGAATGCGACCCCGGACGACCGCACAGCTTTATGCAAGGGAAGGATGTTTGGGAAGAGTTGGCCGAATCGAAATGGACGGATGGGGAAAACCCCCGACGGACTTTGGGGAGATGGGCCGCAAAGGGGGACAAGGTGACCGTCGGCGCTAATGTCCGTATGTGCGGAAGAACTTGAGGGTGGCGGCCTACGCCATATGCGTACGTGACGGACAACTCCTCCTCGCCCGGTCCCCGGCGTCCCACGGCGGCTTCGAGTGGGTGCTGCCGGGCGGCGGCATGGAACACGGCGAGGATCCCTACGACACGGTCGTGCGGGAGGTGGAGGAGGAGACCGGCTACCTCGTCGAACCCACGGGGCTGCTCGGCGTCGACTCCTCCCGCCGCGTCGTCCCGGACCGCTTCGGCCGGAGCGTCGACCACCACGGCGTACGGCTCGTCTACGAGGCCCGGATCACCGGCGGCGACCTGCGCTACGAATCCCATGGCTCGACGGACATGGCGGCCTGGCATCCCCTGGACGCCGTGGCGACGCTGACCCGCGTCTCCCTGGTCGACAAGGGGCTGTCACTGTGGCGCGAGCGGCCCGCCGCGGGGCGGATCCAGAGCGCCGGGACATAGCTTCCCTACCCCGGAAGATGAACACAAAGTGACCGCGTCCCGGCCGTTCGAGGAGCGGCCGTGGACGCGGAAGGTAGTCCAAGATCCACGTACGGTGATCGGCGCTGCGCGTTGCGGCACCGTTCATGCACAGGTCACCCCGGGTGCCAACGATCCACAGTGAGCGGGACGTTCGCCTCGGCGAGCGCCCGCGACCACTGCCGACGCGTTCGCACTCGGGGAGATCGCGCATGTCGCGCACACGCTCTGTCGCCAGCTCCGCGCTGGGGGTCCACCGCCGTACGCTGCTCGCCGCCACCGGAGCGGTCGCTGTCTCCGCGGGCGTCGGCTACGCCCTGCGGCCCACCGCCAGCGAGGCCGCCACGTCCACCGGCACCGCGGGCGCCGTCGGCGCGGGCAACGCCGCCGCCGAGGCCCCCGTCGGCGCCTCCCGCAAGCTCCCGGTCGCGCTCGCGCCGTACACCCGGGGCACGACCCTCGCGAACGTCGCCACCCCGACCGGCTCCTCCGGCTACCGCCGCCTCGGTGACGGCCCCGGCTGGCGGCGGATCGTCCGCGAGGACCTGGCCGCGCCGAAGACGGGGCGCGCGAACCGGCGTACGGCACTCGCCGCCTTCGTCCAGCTCACCGACCTGCACCTGATCGACGCCCAGCACCCGCTCCGGCTGGAGTACCTGCGCGCCACGGACGCGCACGCCTGGCGGCCGCAGGAGGCGCTGACCGTGCCGGGCGCGGTGGCGCTCGTCGAGCGGATCAACGCGCTGCGCGGCGGTCCCGTCACCGGCGCCCCGCTGCACTTCGCCATGACCACCGGCGACAACACGGACAACAACTGCAAGTCCGAGCTGGAGTGGTTCCTGACGGTGATGAGCGGCGGCCGCGTCACCCCCAACACCGGTGACCCGCGGCAGTACGAGGGCGTCCAGAACAGCGGCCTGAAGCTCTACTGGCAGGCCGACGACAGCGTCCGCGACGCCGACAAGCAGCTCGGCTTCCCGCACATCGAGGGCTTCCTCGCCGCCGCGATCCGCGAACTGCGCAGCCCCGGCCTCAACATCCCCTGGTACTCGACGGTCGGCAACCACGACGCGATGCCGCTGGGCACCTACGCCTCGCACAGCGACTCCTACCTGACCGACCTCGCCGTCGGCGGCAAGAAGCTGATGAACGTCTCGGCGGCCGACGCCAAGAAGCTCCAGGACTCCCTCAAGCAGGACAAGGACCCCAGGGGCACGGTCTTCAAGGACTTCCTCAAGGCCCACGCCCGCTCGATGCGCTCGGTCACCCCGGACGAGAGCCGGGCCCCGTTCACGCCCAGGGAGTACCTGCGGGCCCACCTGGACCCGGCCTTCCAGGGCCACGGCCCGGTCGGGCACGGCTACTCGGCGGCCAACCTCGACGCCGGCACCCAGTACTACAGCTTCCGCATCGCCGACGACGTCATCGGCATCAGCCTCGACACCACCGACCCGGGCGGGCACTACGAAGGGTCCATCGGCGCGGCGCAGTTCGCGTGGCTGGACAGGACACTGCGCGACAACAAGGACGCGTACGCGATCATCTTCAGCCATCACACCAGCGAGACGATGGACAACCTCCGCCGCGACCCGGCCCGCCCGGGCGAGCGGCGCGTGGGCGGCGCCGAGGTGGTCGAGCTCCTCGCCCGGCACCGCAACGTGCTGGCCTGGGTGAACGGCCACATCCACAAGAACGTCATCACGCCGCGCTCCGGCGCCGGCGGCGGCTCCTTCTGGGAGATCTCCACCGCCTCCCACGTCGACTTCCCCCAGCTCGCCCGGATCATCGAGGTGGTGGACAACCAGGACGGCACGCTCTCCCTCTTCACCACCCTGATCGAGTCCTCGGCCCCGCACCGCACGGACTTCACGGACCTCTCCCAGACGGGCCTGGCCGCCCTCTACCGGGAGCTCTCCCTCAACGCGCCGGGCGCGCGCACGACGCTGGCGGGGGAGCGGCGGGACCGCAACACGGAGCTGGTGCTGAAGAAGGGCTGAAACACGATCAACTACCGCCCCTTGCCTCAACCTTGGCCGCACCGGCCCGGTCTCTCCCCCTGACCACGCTCGACGTGAGCGGGCAGAAGGGGGAGAGACATGAGCGTACGTACGACACGCACGGCCCTGGTGGCGGCGACCGCCGTGGCGCTGTCCGTGGCCCTCGCGGCCCCCGCGGTGGCCGCGGCCCCCGCCGGAGCCGACCACGGGGCGACCCGCAAGGCCATCGAGGCCGCGGTCGGGGCCGGGGTCCCCGGCGTGACGGTGACGGCGAAGGACGGGCAGGGCGCCTGGTCGGCGACGGCGGGGGTCGGCAACCTCAAGACGGGGAAGCCGCGTTCGGCGGACGACCGTTACCGGGTGGGCAGCATCACCAAGACCTTCGTCGCCACGGTGCTGCTCCAGTTGGAGGCGGAGGGCCGGTTGTCCCTGGACGACACGGTGGAGGAGTGGCTTCCGGGCGTGGTGCGGGGCAACGGCCACGACGGCAGCCGCGTCACCCTCCGCCAGCTCCTCAACCACACCAGCGGCATCTTCAACTACACGGCGGACGAGGAGTTCGGCCGCACGTACTTCCTGAAGGACGGCTTCTTCGAACACCGCTACGACACCAAGAAGCCCGCGGAACTGGTCGCGCTCGCCATGACCCACAAGCCGGACTTCGAGCCGGGGGCGTCCTGGAACTACTCCAACACCAACTACATCCTGGCCGGAATGGTGATCGAGAAGGCCACGGGCCGCCCGTACGGCACCGAGATCCGCGAGCGCGTCATCGAGCCGCTGCACCTGACGGCCACCTCGGTCCCCGGTACGCGCGTCTCGGTGCCGCAGCCCAGCAGCCGTGCCTACTCCAAGCTGGCCGAGACGGCGACGGGGCCGACGTACGACGTCACGAGGATCAACCCGTCGCTCGCCTGGTCGGCCGGCGAGATGATCTCCGACTCGAAGGACCTCAACCGCTTCTACACGGCCCTCCTGCGCGGCAAGCTCCTCCCGCGCGAGCAACTGGCCGAGATGACCACGACCGTCCCGGTCGACGAGGCCAACTCCTACGGTCTCGGCCTGCTGAGGACCGAGCTGAGCTGTGGCGTCACCGTCTGGGGTCACGGCGGGGGCATCCACGGCTCCCTGTCCGAGGCGATCACGACGAAGGACGGCCGTCACTCCCTCGCCTTCAACTTCAACGGTGACTGGTCGGGGGACATGGTGTCGGTGATCGAGGCGGAGTTCTGCGGGAAGACCACGGCGGCAGCCGGGCGTACCGGAACGCGCGCCCCGGACCTCACCTGACGACACGAGGAGGGGCCGCCCGGACGGTTCCGGCCCGGACGGCCCCTCCTCTCCCCTCCTGATGCTGCCCTCCCGGTCCGTCACTACCGGGGCAGCACCACGACATACGCGGCCGGGTCGCGGTCCGCCGCCGCCATCAGCGCCGTACGGACCACCGCCGCCTGCTGCTCCATCGCGTCCCGCAGCTTCTTCGGGGTGATGTACACGACCGTGATGCCCAGCCGCTCCAGGTGCTCGCGCTTGCGGGCGTACTCGGACCACAGGGCGTCGTCGTCCTGCCGGTGGCCGTGGCGGGGGGCGCGGGTGTCCAGTTCCACGGCCACCGCCTGCTCGGGCCAGTAGGCGTCCAGGCCGCCGAGGTAGGGGCCGCCGGGCAGGCGCAGGTCGACGTTCCAGACGGGGTCGGGCAGGCCGTGGACGTGGACCATCTCGTACAGGCGGTCCTCCGCGATCGCGCGGCCCTCGGCGAGCAGGGAGTCCACCGCGTCCACCACGTGCGGGCGGGACAGGAGCTTCGCCTGGTTCAACTCCCGCACCACGGACGCCGGTTCGCAGTGGCCGCCCCGGACGGCCTCCGTCAGCAGCCGGCGTACGGCGCCCGCGTCCGTCAGTTCGGCGACCGCGTCGGCCAGGGCGCGCGGGACCGGCGCCACCGGCAGGCCCGTCACCTGCTCGGGGGTGGGGAGCGCGGAGGTGCGCAGGATGCGGGCGCAGCCCGTGGAGCGCAGCCGGCGCATACGGGGGACCAGGACGTCGATCGTGTCCAGGGCGGTGAGGGGCGGCGTCGCCGAGAACCCGTGCAGGGTCAGCGCCGCGAGGCCCGTGATCACCGCCTCGGCGTAGCCGGGGCCGTGCCCCTCGCCCGCGTTCGGCTGGGACGGCACCCCGGAGGTCCGTTCCCGCGCCGCGTACATCAGCACCGCGTGCAGGCGCTCCTCGCTGGTCGGCGGGCCGGGGTGGAGCAGGAAGACGCCGGGCAGGAGCTGCTGCCACGGCCCGCCGGGGCGGCACTGCTCGTTCGTCTCGGCGGGCGGGACACCGTGCGACTTGAGCTGCGCGGCCGTCATGACGCGGCGGTGCACCTCGGAGAGGTGGCGCAGGGGGCGGGGGGAGAGCGGGGGGAGTGGGGCGTTGTGGTTCATGACCCGGAGGTTCCCGCGTTGAGTCCGCCCTTTAACCGCTGTTACACGGCCGTCGACAAATACGGACAACCCAGCACTAAAGGACGGATGTTCGGATGCCGAGTAGGGACGGAAAACCCCTGGTCCGTTCGGGTCGGCCCAGGGGTTACGGCTGCTATTGCCTGAATTCCGTAACGGTCACGGAGTGCCCTGACCGTTGGCCAGAGGTCTCATCGGGTTGACGCCGCCGCGTCGCACGCCTGCCCCCGCAGCGCCCGCGCCAGGTCGTCCCGCGCCTCCAGCACCAGCCGCCGCAGCGCCGGAGCGGCGTCCTCGTGGTCGGCCAGCCACGCGTCCGTCGCGTCCAGCGTGGCCTGCGACTGCTGGAGCCCCGGGAACAGGCCCCGGACCACGTCCATGCCGATCTGGATCGACCGCTCGGCCCACACCCGCTCGATCACCGTGAAGTACCTGTCGGCGTACGGCGCGAGCAGCTCCCGCTGCGACGGCTGGGTGAAGCCCGCGATGGTCGACTCGACCAGGGCGTTGGACAGCGCGTCCGACTCGACGACCTGCGCCCACGCCTGCGCCTTCACCGCCGCCGACGGCCGCGCGGCCAGGCAGCGCACCTGGTGGCGCTTGCCGGACGCGGTGTCGTCCCGGGCCAGCTCGGCGGCCAGCTCCTTCTCGCCGACGACGCCGTGCGTGGCCAGGGTGTTCAGGAACGCCCAGCGCAGCTCCTGGTCGACCTCCAGACCGTCGATGGTCGCCGTGCCGTCGAGCAGGCCCGTCAGCAGCTCCAGGCCCGGCTCGTCGGTCACCCTGGCGAAGAACCGTGCCCACGCCAGCTGGTGTTCGCTGCCGCGCTCCGCGGCGTGCAGCTGGACCACCGCGCCCTGCGTGAGCAGCCGGGCGCCCTGTTCCCGCCACTCGGGCGCCGCGTAGTTCGTCAACGCCGACTCGGCCCACGCGTGCAGCATCTGCAGGACCCCGATGTCGGACTCCCGGCCCGCGAACCTCAGCACCAGGTCGATGAACTCCCGCGCCGGCAGCAGCGCGTCCCGCGTCATGTTCCACAGCGCCGACCAGCACAGGGCGCGCGCCAGCGGGTCGGTCATGTCGCCGAGAGCGGCACGCAGCGTCGCCAGGGACGTCTCGTCGAAGCGGGTCTTGCAGTACGTCAGGTCGTCGTCGTTGACCAGCACCAGCTCCGGCGCCTCGGCGCCCGCCAGCTCCGCCACGACCGTCCGCGGGCCGTCGGCGTCCACCTCGGCCTGCGCGTACCGCTCCAGGGCCCCGTCCGCGTTCCGCCGGTACAGGCCCACCGCCACCCGGTGCGGGCGCAGCTCGGGAAGCGACTCGGCGGCCTCCTGCACCACCGCCAGCTCGTCGATCCGGCCCTCCGCGTCCAGCAGCACCTGCGGGGTCAGCGAGTTCACGCCCGCCGTCTGGAGCCAGGAACGCGCCCAGAGGCCCATGTCCCGCCCGCTGGTCTCCTCCAGTACCGACAGCAGGTCGCCGAGGCGCGTGTTGCCGTACGCGTGCCGCTTGAAGTAGCGCCGCGCGCCCTCCAGGAAGGCGTCCTGGCCGACGTAGGCCACCAGTTGCTTCAGGACGGAGGCGCCCTTGGCGTACGTGATGCCGTCGAAGTTCAGCTTCGCGTCCTGGAGGTCACGGATGTCCGCCGTGATCGGGTGCGTGGAGGGAAGCTGGTCGGCGCGGTACGCCCACGCCTTGCGGCGGTTGGCGAAGGTGATCCAGCCGTCCTTGAAGCGGGTCGCGCCGACCAGCGAGAACGCGCCCATGAAGTCGGCGAAGGACTCCTTCAGCCACAGGTCGTCCCACCACTCCATGGTGACCAGGTCGCCGAACCACATGTGCGCCATCTCGTGCAGGACGACGTTCGCCCGGCCCTCGTAGGACGCCTGCGTCACCTTCCCGCGGAAGATGAACTCCTCCCGGAACGTCACCAGCCCCGGGTTCTCCATCGCGCCGAGGTTGTACTCCGGCACGAACGCCTGGTCGTACTTCCCGAAGGGGTACGGGTAGTCGAAGTGGTCGTGGAAGAAGTCCAGGCCCTGCTTGGTGACCAGGAAGACGTCGTCGGCGTCGAAGTAGGGGGCGAGGCCCTTGCGGCACATGGCGCCGAGGGGGATCTCCAGCGTCGTGCCGTCGGCGAAGGCGCGGGAGTAGGAGTCCGTGACGTAGTGGTACGGGCCCGCCACCACGCAGGTGATGTACGTCGAGATCGGCTTGGTCTCCGCGAACCGCCAGACGCCGTCGGCGAGTTCGCCGGCCCCGTTGCTCCACACCCTCCAGCCCTCGGGCGCCCGCACCTCGAAGCGGAACGGGGCCTTGAGGTCCGGCTGCTCGAAGTTCGCGAAGACGCGGCGGGAGTCGGCCGGCTCGTACTGGGTGTACAGGTACACCTCGCCGTCCTCGGGGTCGACGAAGCGGTGCAGGCCCTCACCCGTGCGGGAGTAGGCGCACTGGGCGTCGACCACCAGCTCGTTGTCGGCGGCCAGGTCCTCCAGGACGATCCGAGCACCGTCGAAGACCTCGCTGGGGTCCAGGTCCTTGCCGTTGAGGGAGACGGCCGTCACACGCGGCGCGATCAGGTCCGCGAAGCTGGTGGCGCCCGGTTCGGCGCAGCGGAAGCGGATCGTGGTGACCGAGCGGAAGGTGCGCGGCTCCTTGCTCTCGGAGTCACGGTCGGCGACGGCGGACCGCACGTCGAGGGACACGTCGTACCCGTCGACGGACAGCAGGGCGGCCCGCTCCCGGGCCTCGTCACGGGACAGATTCTCACCGGGCACGAGTGGCGCTCCCTCGGGTGGTGTTCAGTATGCGGACGGACGGTCCTGATCCTGCCATGCGCCCTGTCCGCACGGCACCGGGGAATGGCCGGCCGGGCAGCGGCGTTCCTCCAGACATTGCGCGGACACACGCCTGCCTCATGAGGAGAGACATGTCGGAGAAGACCCCCGTCGACTTCTGGTTCGACCCGCTGTGCCCCTGGGCCTGGATGACCTCCCGCTGGGTGCTGGAGGTGGAGAAGGTCCGCGACATCGAGGTCCGCTGGCACATCATGAGCCTGGCCGTGCTGAACGAGGACAAACTGGACGAACTCCCCGAGGAATACCGCGAGATGCTCGCCACGCACGCGTGGAAGCCGGTGCGGGTGGCGACCGCCGCCTGGCAGAAGCACGGCGACGACATCCTCGGCCCCCTCTACACCGCGCTCGGCACCCGCTTCCACAACAACGGCGAGGGCCCGACCACCGAGGCCATCGCCGGCGCGCTCGCCGACGTCGGCCTGCCCGCCGAGCTGATCGACTACGCCGACCAGGAGGACTTCGCCTTCGACGCCGAGCTGCGCGCCTCCCACAAGGAGGGCATCGACAAGGTCGGCCAGGAGGTCGGCACCCCGGTCATCGCCGTCCCCGGCGCCGACGGCGAGCAGATCGCCTTCTTCGGCCCGGTCGTCACCCCGGCCCCCAAGGGCGAGGACGCCGCCAAGCTGTGGGACGGCACCCTCGCCGTGGCCTCCGTGCCGGGCTTCTACGAGATCAAGCGCACCCGGACGAAGGGGCCGGACTTCAGCAACCTGTAGGGGTTACTCGGCGGCGGCTTCCGGGTTCTGGAGCTCCTCCGGGAGCCGGCCGCCGTCCTTCTGCTTGCTCCAGCGCTGGTACCACCGGCAGCCCGGGGCGGTGCAGCGCCACAGGTCGGTCAGATGCCGGTGGTCCGGCTCGACCGCCGCCCTCTCCTTGGCGTCGAGCGGCCTGAACACCTGCTGGCCGCTGCCGCCACAGGTCGGGCAGTGCTTGTTCTTGAAGAACATCAGCCCCTCCTTGCCAGCACCGCGAGATCGGGGAAGTCGGTCACCACCGCGTCGACCCCCAACCCGTAGTACAGCGCGTACTCGGCGAACGCGTCCCCGAAATCGTTCGCTCCGCTACCGCGCCGGAACTGGGCCGGCAGGAACTGGTTCTCCGCCCGGAAGGTGTACGGCCCGATCCGCAGCCCCGCCGCATGCGCGTCCGCGACGAGGGACGTACCCGCCACCGACGACTTGTCCGGCCCGATCCAGTCCGCGTACGCGGCGATCCGCGCCAGGCCCGCCGGGGTCATCATGTCCTTGTACGTCGTCGGATCACCCGACGAGACCAGGTCGTACGGCCCACCCGTCGTCCCCAGCGCCTGCCACAGCGGCACCTTCAGCCGCTCCGCCGCGATCCGTTCCAGGCTCGTCGGCTCGAAGGACTGCACGACGCACTCACGCGGCCCGAGCCGGTTACGGCGGATCGCGGACACCAGCTTCGGCTCCAGGGGCAGGCCGATCGAGCGGAAGTACGTCGGATGCTTGGTCTCCGGGAACACGGCGATCGTACGGCCGTACGCCTTCGACAGCCGCCGCGCCAGATCCACCACCTCCTGGAAGGTGAGCACCTCCTCGCGGCCGTCGAACACCGTGTTGCGGTTGCGCACCAGCGGCAGCCGCTCCACCGCCCGCAGCGTCTTCAGCTCCGCCAGCGTGAAGTCCTCCGTGAACCAGCCGGTCACCGACCGCCCGTCCACCGTCTTCGTCGTACGCCGGCCGGCGAACTCCGGGTGCGCGGCCACGTCCGTCGTCTGCGAGATCTCGTTCTCGTGCCGGACCACCAGCACATGGTCCTTCGTCGGCACCAGGTCCGGCTCGATCCAGTCGGCGCCCGTCTGCACGGCGTACGTGTACGAGGCCGCCGTGTGCTCCGGACGCCAGCCGGCCGCGCCGCGGTGTCCTATGACCAACGGGCCCCGGCCGTGCGAGGTGTGCTCGGCCGCGTGTGCGGAGACGGCTGCGCCCGCCGGGGCCGCGGCGGCCGCCAGCAGCAGGGAACGGCGTCTGAGGTGCATGTGACTCCCTCGGGTCGTCGGGTCGTCGGGGCGGCGGGGCGTTCAGGCGCGAGCCGTGTGCCGCGCCCGAGCCAGCCGGGCCAGATGGTCCTCGTAGGCGTTCGCGTAGTACGCCGCCCGGTCCGCGTCCGGCTCCACGATCGCCGTCGGCTCGGTCCAGGCCGCCGCGTCCAGGGCGACCCCGAACCGCCGCGCTGCCGCCAACACCGCGCCCCGCGCTCCCACTTCACCCTCGACGACCCTCAGCGGACGGCCCAGGACGTCGGCGAGCAGCCGCATCCAGGCAGGGCTGCGCGTGCCGCCGCCGCACACGGCGAGGGAGCCGGTCAGCCCCGCCGCTTCGAGGCAGTGGCGGGCCGCGTAGCCGATGCCCTCGCAGGTGGCGCGGATCAGGTCGGCCTTCGTGGACTCCAGGCAGACGCCGGTGAGTTCGGCGCGCAGACGGGGTTCGACGAAGGGGGCGCGCTCACCCGAGGGGGCGAAGTACGGCAGGACGCGGACGCCGTTCGCGCCGGGCGGCGTCTCGGCGAGCAGGGCGTCGACGTCCTCGTGGTGGACGCCGGTCGTGGTGAGCACCCAGTCCAGGGCCGCCGTCCCCACCATCGCGGGCATGGCCCGCAGCCAGTGGCCGGGACGGTCGGTGGAGATGTACAGGCCGGCCGGCTCGCCCTTCAGGTCCAGGTCCGTTGTGGCGACGAGGCTGGCGAGGCACGTGCCGACGATCAGCAGTCCGTCGCCGGGGCCGGTCACCCCGGCGCCCAGCGCGCAGGACGGGAGGTCGTACGGGCCGTTCGCGAGCCGCGTCCCCGGTGGCAGCCCCTCGCGCGCCTCGGCCGTCGCGACCGGGTCACTGACCGGCGCCAGCAGACCGCGGCGGTGGGTCAGGCCCAGCAGCTCCACGACCCGGTTGTCGTACCTCCGGGTGCGCGGGTCGAGGAACGGCATCGACGCGTCCGAGACATCCGTCGTCGCCGGTGCCCCGGTCAGCCGGCGGAAGACCATGTCCTTGCAGTACAGCGCCGTGGCCGCGGCGTCGAGGGACGCGGGCTCGTAGCGGTCGAACCAGGCCAGCAGTGGTCCCGGACACCCCGGGAACATCGCGCTTCCGGTGCGTCGGAACACCGTCTCGAACGTGCCGTCCGCCAGCCACTGGTCGAGCAGTTCGTGCGCCCGGCCGTCCATCCAGGAGGCCGCGGGCCGGACCGGGCGGCCCTCCTCGTCGACCAGCCACACGCCGTCGCCCTGGCCGGTGAGGCCGGCCAGCTCGACCGGTTCCGCGACCCGTGCCGTCAGCGCGTCGAGCACGCCGACGACCGCCGCGTACACCTCCTCCATGTCCTGCTCGACCACGCCCCCGTGCAGCGCGAGGCCCACCTGGCGGGCCTCGACGGCCAGTTCACGGCCTGTGCCGTCGAAGGCGGCGGCCTTCACCGTGGACGTGCCCACATCGATACCGACGTACATTCCAACCCACCTTCGTGGTTCGGTCGGCTGTGCAGTGCCTGCTGCAGCCGGTGTGCCGAATGTCTGGCTCGGTCGCCTCCGGGGCGCCTTGTGCCGGTGTCGAGACGGCGATCGTGCTCGGCGCTTCGCGCCTCCGCGCGTTCGCCGTCTCGACACCGGCGCGCCCCTACGGCTCTCTCGCGGCCGGTGTCGTCGGCCCAGTAGAGGTTGGTGGGCTCGCACCCGGCGCGGTCGGCCCTCAGGTCAGGCAGTGAGCCAGGGGCTCGCCGCGGGCCCAGCGGCCGACCTCCTCGGCGGCGATGCGGGCCGCCTTCTCCGCCACCGCGCGGGACGCGCCGCCCAGGTGCGGGGTCATCACCACCCGTTCCGCCAGTGCGCGCAGCCGTGAGTCCGGCGGCAGCGGCTCCGTCGCGTAGGTGTCCAGGGCCGCCGCCGACACCTGCCCGTCCTCCAAGGCGTCGCACAGGGCCTCCTCGTCCAGGAGCGGCCCCCGTGCCGCGTTCACGACCACCGCGCCCCGCGGCAGCAGGGCCAGCTCGCGGGCGCCGATCAGGCCGCGGGTCTCGGCGGTGAGACGGGCGTGCAGGGTGATCGCCCGGGACTGGCGCAGGAGTTCGTCGAGGGAGGCGATCCGCAGGCCGTGGATCTCGCCGTGCACGTACGGGTCGTACACCATGACCCGGGCGCCGAAGGCGCACAGCACGCGGGCGACGCGGCTGCCGACGGCCCCGTAGCCGACCAGCCCGACCGGCAGGTCCTCCAGCTCAAGGCCGCTGTGCTCGTACGTGTAGTAGGTCGCCCCCTCCCAACTGCCCTGCCGGGCCAGGAGGTCATGGGCCTGCGGGATGCGGCGCAGGGCGGCCAGCAGCAGGCCGACGGTGAACTCGGCGGTGGCGGCGGCGTTGCGGCCGGGGGCGTAGCAGACCCGGACGTCATGCCGTTTGGCCGCGTCCAGGTTGACGTTCACCGGGCCGCCCCGGCACACCACCACCAGCCGCAGGTCGGGGCAGGCGGCGAGGACGCGTTCCGTCACCGGGCCCATCTGGGTGACCAGCACCTGGGCACCCGCGAGCGCCTCGATCAGTTCGTCCTCGGCGTCGCTCGCCTCGGTCACCTCGGCCACCGATCCGAAGGGTTCCAGTGGCCAGCCGAGGGTCAGTTCGGTCACGTCGTGGGCGAGTTCGGGGGCGAGGGCCTCCCTGATCAGTGACGGCAGGATGAAGTGGTCGCCGGCGGCCACCACGCGCACGCTTTTCCCGTCGGTCATCGCAGGCGGTCTCCTGTCTCGGCGTCGAAGACATGGGTGAGGTGGGGGTCGGCGGCGACATGGACGCGGTCGTCGTGGGACAGGCGCACGTCGGGCTCGGTGAGGACGACGAGGGGGCTGTCGACGCCGGCGAGGGCGAGGGTCGCGATGCCGGATTCGAGGAGGGGCTCGTGGGCCACCACCCGGGCGGGCAGGCCGTCCTCGCCGGTGAGGGCGAGGTCCTCCGGGCGGATGCCGACCACGACGTCGCGGCCCGCCCCCACCGGCACCGGCAGCGCGATCCGCACGGTGTCGGACAGGCGGGCGTGGGCGTCCGCCTCGGCGACGCCGGGCAGGAGGTTGATCGCGGGTTCGCCGACGAAGTCCGCGACGAAGAGGTTGGCCGGGCTGTCGTAGACCTCGTACGGCGTGCCGAGCTGCTGGATGACGCCGTCCTTCATCACGGCGATCCGGTCGGCGAGGGACAGGGCCTCCTCCTGGTCGTGGGTGACCAGGATGGTGGTGTGGCCGAGGTCGCGCTGGATGCGTTTGAGTTCGCGGCGGGTCGTGTCGCGCTGGGCCGCGTCCAGGTGGGAGAGGGGCTCGTCGAGGAGCAGGACGTCCGGTTCGCGGATCAGGGCGCGGGCCAGGGAGACGCGCTGCTTCTGGCCGCTGGACAGGCCGGCGGGGCGGGCGTCGAGGATGCCGGTGAGGTCGACGCGTTCGGCGATCTCCTTGACTTTGCGGTCGACGTCGCCCCGGTCGGCTCTCCTGCGTGCCTTCAGGCCGAACGCCAGGTTCTCCGCGACCGTCAGCGGCGGGTAGAGGGCGTAGTTCTCGAACGCGACCCCGATGTTGCGCTGTTGGGCCGGTCGCTCGATCACCGACGTGCCGGCGACCAGGATGTCTCCGCCGGTCACCGGCTCCAGGCCGGCGATCATCCGCAGGGTCGTGGACTTTCCGCAGCCCGACGGGCCGAGGAGGCCGAGCAGCTCGCCGGAGCGCAGGGTCAGGTCGATGCCGCGCACGGCGTCCACGGCCGGACGGCCCCGCGCGCGGTAGGTCTTGCGCAGATCACGTAGCTCCAGCTCGGTCATCGCTGCCCTTCGTCACGGTCGGCGGCTTCGCGCAGACTTCGTAGGTGACCTTGTGCTCGTCCAGGTCCCGCAGCGCCTCCGCCGACGCCCCGTCGTCGACGAGGAGCAGGTCGAAGCGGGAGAGGGGGACCACCCGGTGCAGGGCGACCCGGGCGAGCTTGGTGTGGTCGATCAGCAGGACGTTGCGGGCCGCCGCGTCGAGCATGGCCCGCTTCACCGACACGATGTGCTGCTCCTGGTGGTAGGCGTAGCCCCCGCGCACCGCCGAGGTCGACGCGAAGCAGACGTCCACGCGCAGCTGCTCGATCGCCTCCACACAGGACACGCCGAGGAAGGAGGAGTGCAGCGGATCGTAGTCGCCGCCCAGGGCCATGAGGTGGATGCCGCGCTGGTCGGAGAGGAGATTGATCGCCTCCAGGAAGTTGGTGACGACCGTGAGGGGGGTGACCTCGCCCAGCCGCAGCCTGCGGGCTATCTCCAGGGTGGACGTGGAGTCGTCCAGCATGATCGCCATGCCGGGCTCGACGAGCTTCAGGGCGCGGTCGGCGACGGCGGCCTTCTCCGCGCGCATCGTCTTCAGCCGGTACTGGACATTGGACTCGAAGACACCGGAGGGCTGTGCGGTCACCCCGCCCCTGAACTTCCGTACGATGCCCTGCCGTTCGAGCTCGTCGAGGTCCCGGTGGATCGTCATCAGGCTCACCCCGAAGCGTTCGGCCAGGTCGGCGGCGGTCGCCGAGCCGTCGGCGAGCACCTGCTCGGCCATGGCGGCCTGGCGGGCGGCGGGGCCGCCCTGCTGACCGCCGCTGTTGCTGCTGCTCATCGTGCGTTCATCTCGATCCGTCGTCCTGGGCGCTGCGGCCGGTCGGCCTCGAACAGCAGCAGGTTCTCAGGCCGGACCGACAGCCGTACCGGGTCGTCGGGACGCAGGCCGGCCGCGTCGCCGCGCGGGGCGACCAGCGACAGGTGCCGCTCGCCGAGCCGGACGGTGACCTCCACGGACCGGCCGAGCACCTCGGTGACGTAGACCGTGCCGGTGAGCTCGTGGCCGGGGCCCTCGCCGAGGGTGAGGTCGCGGGGCCGGACGCCGATCAGCACCTGAGTGCCGGGCGCGGCCCCGGCTGCGACCGGCAGCTCGACCCGTCCGTCCGCCGACCGGAATCCGCCGTCGGCCGTGACGGCCCCCGGCAGGAGGTTGATCCGGGGGCGCCCGAAGGCCCGCGCGACCTCCGTGTCGTAGGGCCGGTACCAGATCTCCTCCCGCGTCCCGGTCTGCACGATCCGCCCCTCGCGCAGCACCCCGATCCGGTCGCCGAGCGCCAGCGCCTCGACGGAGTCGTGGGTGACGTAGAGGGTGGTCGTGCGCCGCACCGCCCCGATCGCCTTCAGCTCGGCCCGCATCTGCTGGCGCAGCTTGGCGTCCAGGTGGGAGAGGGGTTCGTCGAGGAGGAAGGCGCGGGCGGGGCGGACCAGGACCCGGCCGAGGGCGACGCGCTGGCGCTGGCCGTTGGACAACTGGCCGACCGGGCGGTCCAACAGGGCGGAGATGCCGAGGAGTTCGGCGATCTCTCCGATCCGCTCCCGGGCCTGTGCGGCGGGAAGGCGGTGGCGCGGGGAGCGCAGGGGTGAGGCGAGGTTGTCGTAGGCCGACTTGTGCGGGTACAGGGCGTAGCTCTCGAAGCACATCGCCACGCCACGGTCGTACGGCTCGACGCCGCGCATGTCCGTGCCGTCGAGCCGGACCGTTCCGGCGTCGGGCTGTTCGAGCCCGGCGACCGTCTTGAGCGTGGTCGTCTTGCCCGCGCCGGACGGGCCGAGCAGGCAGAAGAACTCGCCCTCGTGGACGTCGAGGTCGAGGCCGTCCAGGGCCGTCGTCCTGCCGTACGTCTTCCTGATCCCCTCCAGCGTGATCACGACTTCACCGCCCCGAAGGAGAGCCCGCGCACCAGATACCGCTGGATCGTCAGCGCGAGCAGCAGCGGCGGTACGACGGAGACCAGCGCCGCCGCGGCCGTCAGGTTGTACTTGGGGCGGTCGCCGCCGAGGAAGGACAGCGCGCCGACGGTGACGGTCTGGGCCTCGTTGGAGGTCAGGATGAGAGGGAAGACGAAGTTGTTCCAGGCGAAGATGAAGGCGAGGAGCGACACGGCCGCCACACCCGGTTTGACCAGGGGGAGGGCCACCTTCACGAACGCCTGCTTGCGGGTGTAGCCGTCCAGCAGCGCCGCCTGTTCCAGCTCGGGTGTGAGGTCGGCGAAGTACGACCGCATGATCCACACGATCAACGGCAGCGTGACCAGCTGGAGCACCCACACCATGCCGACGTACGTGTCGAACAGCCCGAGCTTCTGGTACAGCACGAACAGCGGGATGATCACGGTGAGTTCGGGCGCGAACCGGAACGACAGCAAGGTGAACATCAGGTTCTCGGAGCCCTTGAACCGCCAGCGCGCCGAGGCGTACGCGGCCGGCAGCCCCACGAGCAGCGACAGGGCCACCGCGCCCAGCGACACGACCAGGCTGTTGACGAAGAACCGCATGAACGGGATGCCCTCGCTGTCGCCGAGGACCGTGCGGTAGCCGTCGAGGGTGGGGGAGAAGGAGAAGTACGTGGAAAAGAGCTGGTTGGCCGGCTTCAGCGACAGGATCACCATCCAGGCGATGGGGAACAGCGCGAAGACGAAGTAGAGGACCAGGGCGGCGTCGGCCGCCCAACCCGACAGCCGTTTCCTCAAGGTCACTTGGCAGCCACCTCCGCGGCCTTGCGCTGGATCTTCCCCAGGTGCTTCACCAGCACCATCGCGGCCAGATACACCACGGCCCACAGCACGATCGTGTAGCTGATCCCGAAGGAGTACCGCTGGAAGCGGATCGCCTCCAGGTAGGCCCGGATCTGCAGGACGACGGTCGAGTCGCCCGGCCCGCCCTCCGTCAGGGCGTAGATGATGTCGAACACCTTCAGCGAGTCCATGAACCGGAAGATCACCGCGACCAGGACGTACGGCCACAGCATCGGCAGCGTCAGCCGCCGGAAGGTGTACCACCAGCCCGCCCCGTCGACGGCCGCCGCCTCGAAGGGGGACGTGGGCAGCGACCGCAGCCCGGCGAGGGCGAGGATCGCCACGAACGGGGTGTAGACCCAGACGTCCACGGCGATCGACGACAGCAGCGCCCCGGTCGGGGTGTCGGTCCACTGGACTCCGCCCAGGCCGAAGGGTCTCAGCAGGTAGTTCACCACCCCCACCGACGGCTGGAGCATCAGCTTCCAGATGATCGCCGCGATCACCGGCGCGATCATCAGCGGCAGGATGAGGATCTTCTCCAGCACCCGCCCGAGCAGCGTCGACCGGTGCAGCAGCAGGGCGACGGCCACGCCCAGGACCGTCTCCACGACGGCCGCCCCGACCGCGTACAGCACCGTCACCCACGCCGAGTTCCAGAAGGCCCCCTGCGTGAAGACCGTCTCGTAGTTCTCGAACCCCACCATGTCCGGCTGCGGCTTGCTCGCCGAGAAGTCGAACAGCGTGTAGTACAGGCCGAGCGCGAAGGGGTAGAGGATCCCGCAGGTCAGCAGCAGGGCGGGCACGATCAGAACGTACGGGCGCAGGGCGAGCCGCCATCCCATCGCGCTAACCCACCTTGTCGGCGAGGTCGCCCGCCAGCCCGTCGAGCACCGACTCGGCGCCCTTGCCGCCGTAGATCTCCTGGAGGGCGGCGGCCCAGCTGGTGGTCGCGTCGAAGAACTGCGCCTGCGGCGTGAACTGGATCTTCGTCTGGTCGACGACGGCCTCGAAGGTCTCCAGGAAGCCGGGCAGGTGCCGCATCTTGTCCTTGTAGGCGGCGTCCTCCGCGATCGACCTGCGCACCGGGTCGATGTGGTTGTGCGTGATCGCGCTCTTGCGCAGGTGCTCCTTGCCGGTGGCCCACTGGAGGAACAGCCAACTGGCACTCTTCTTCTTGCTCTTGGCGTTCATCCCGAGCGACCAGATCCACATGTTGGTGGCCAGCGACCCGTCCGGCCCCTTCGGCCCGGGATGGAAGGCGATCTTCCCGGAAGCGGGGCTGGCGCCCTCGACCGCCTGGAAGTACGCGGCCGTGTCCGCGTCGAACAGCATCCCGGCCTTCTTCGCGCCGAGGTCGCTGGAGCACTGGTACCAGGTGTACGACGTCCAGGACGGCGGTCCGCCCTGCTTGACCATGCCGGCCCAGTCCTCGGTGAAGGCGACGGCCTCCGGGGTGTTCATGGCGGGTGTGAGCTTCCCGCCGGCGACTGTGAAGTCCTTGAGGCCGTTACGGGCGTACATCGTCATGAAGCCGGGGTGGATCGTGGCCCAGCTCCTGGACCCCCGTACGGCGATCCCGTACATGCCGTCGAATCCGGCGCCCGGCGCCTTCCGCTTGATCGTCCCGGCGAGTTCGCGCAGCTCGTCGAAGGTCTCGGCGGGCTTGAGGCCGAGCTTGTCGAAGACGTCGGTGTTGTAGGCGACGACGTTCGTCTCCCAGCCCCACGGCAGCGCGTACTGCCCGCCCTGACCGAGCGGCGCACCGGCCTTGAGCGACCACTGGTCGGCCTGGAGGAGGTTCGGGAAGAAGTCGGCCTGGTCCCATTCGGCGCCGGTGGCCGAGGAGTTGCGCATCCACGGGCCGAGGTCCTCCAGCCAGCCGGGCGGCCCGTACTGCCAGACCATGTAGGCGCCCAGCATGAAGACGTCGTACGAGGCGCGTCCGCTGGACAGGTCGACGGTGAGCTTGTCGAAGTAGTTGTCCTCCGGGAAGACGTCGTACTCGACCTTGATGCCGGTCTTCTCGGTGAAGGACTTCAGGTCGGCGACGAGGGCGTCCGTGTACGGGTGCTTGTTGAGCAGCGCCTTGACGGTCGTGCCCTGCTCCCGCTTCCAGTCGAAGGAGCCGGTGACGTCGTCGGCGGCCGAGCCGTCGCTCTGTTCGTCGTCACCGCCGAACCCGGCCCCGCAGGCCGCGAGCAGCGGGGTCGCGGCGGCCGCGGCGGTCAGGGCGAGGAAGCGGCGGCGGTCGTGCACGTGCTTGTCCATCCGTGACCTCCACGTGGGGGCTCGGTCAGGCTGCGGGTTAACACGGCGAGTCGACTCGCTAACCGAGGGTGGAACGGCGGAAGTTGGTCGTCAATCCCTCGCGCACCGGAAAATCTCAGTGCAGAGTGAGAAGTTCACGGATCGGATCGCGATGAGCGGGAGGTTCCGGATGGCGGACGAGTGGGTCGGGGACGAGGCCTGGCTCGGGATCGACCTGGGCACCCAGAGCGTGCGCGTGCTGCTCGTGGCGCGCGACGGCACGGTCCTCGGCAGCGGCTCGGCCCCGCTGGCCGGGCGGCGGGACGGGGCGCGGCACGAGCAGGATCCGGCGGAGTGGTGGGACGGGCTGTGCGCGGCGTCCCGTGCCGCGCTGGAGGGGCGTTCGCGGGTGCGGGTCGGCGGGCTCGCGGTGTGCGGGACGTCCGGGACCGTGCTGCTGACGGACGGGGCGGGGCGGCCGATGAGCCCCGCGCTGATGTACGACGACGGGCGGGCGACGGCGCAGGGGGCGCGGGCGCGGATGGCGGGACTCGCGGTGCAGGACACCTGGGCGCTGCCGAAGGCGCTGTGGCTGACCGACGCCTACGGTCCGGGGCGGATCACCCACCAGCCGGACCTGATCGTCTCCCTCCTCACCGGGAAGCTGCCCCCGGCCGACTCCAGCCACGCCCTGAAGACCGGCTACGACGTGGAGCGCGACGCCTGGCCGTCCCTGCTGCCCCGGCTGGGCCTGCCCGACACGGCGATCCCGGACGTGGTGCGCCCCGGCACCCGGCTCGGCGAGGTCTGCGCGACCGCCGCCGACGCCACCGGCATCCCCGCCGGCACGCCCGTCCTCGCCGGGATGACCGACGGCTGCGCCGCCCAGATCGCCTCCGCCGCGCTGCGCCCCGGCTCCTGGAACTCGGTGCTCGGCACCACCCTGGTCCTCAAGGGCGCGTCTCCCGAGCCGGTCCGGGACCCGACCGGCGTGGTCTACAACCACCGTGCCCCGGACGGGAGCTGGCTGCCCGGCGGCGCCTCCAGCGTCGGCGCGGGCGTGCTCACGGCGGCGTTCGCGGGCGCCGACCCCGCGGCCATGGACGAGCTGGCCGCGGCCCATGAGCCGTCCGGCGCGATCACCTACCCCCTGGTGTCACCCGGCGAACGCTTCCCGTTCCTGGCCCCGGACGCCGTCGCGCTCGTCCTGGGCGAGCCCGAGTCGGACGCCGACCTGTGGGCCGCGCTCCTCCAGGGCGTCGGCTTCGCGGAACGCCTGTGCCTGGACTACCTGCACCACCTGGGCGCCCCGCTCGACGGGACCCTCACCTTCACGGGCGGCGCCGCCCGCAGCGCGTACTGGAACCAACTGCGCGCCGACATCCTGGGTCGCCCGGCACGGGTACCCGAGCAGACGGAACCGGCCCTCGGGATGGCCGCGCTGGCGGCGTACGGCGCGGGCGCGGCACCCCGCCTTCAGGAGGCCGCGGAGGCCATGGTCAGCATCCGCACGACCGTCGAACCCCGCCCCGACCGCACCGCCCGCTTCGCCGAACCGTACGCCCGCCTGGTCGACGAACTCGCCTCGCGGGGCTGGCTCCCACCGCCGGTCGCGGCGCACGCACACGCACGCCTGGACGGGGATACTGCGGACTCATGAGCACGAGCACGAGCACCGGTACGACGCTGCTGCTGGCCCGGCACGGGCAGACGATCTGGCATGCCGAGAACCGCTACGCCGGCGTGAGCGACGTGCCCCTCACCGACACGGGCCGCGCCCAGGCCGAGGCCCTCGGCCGCTGGGCCGCCGCCCACCCGGTCGACGCGATCTGGACGTCACCGGTGTCCCGGGCCGTCGTCACCGCCGAGCCCGCCTGCCGGGCCCTCGGCCTCACCCCGCGCCGCGAACCCGACCTGCGCGAATGCGACTTCGGGGTGGTGGAGGGCCGTACGCTCGCGGAGTTCGCGGCCGAGGACCCCGAGGCGGCGCGGGCCTTCCGCACCGACCCGGTGGCGCACCCCTTCCCCCGGGCGGAGAACCCCGTGGCCGCCGCCGAACGCGGTGCCGCCGCCCTGCGCCGCATCGCGGCGGCCCACCCCGGCGAACGGGTCCTCGTCGTCGCCCACAACACCCTGTTCCGCCTGGTGCTGTGCACGCTGCTGTCGATCCCGGCGGGCGAGTACCGCAGGGTGTTCCCGCGGTTGCGCAACGCGGCGGTCAGCGAACTCCTCGTGAGATCCGACGGCGGCGCCGCCCTTCTCTCCCTCAACGTGCCGTGCGAGCCGGACCTGCCGTAGCACCACGGGCCCATGACGGAGCCCGGCGCGTCACCGGTCAGGAGGACGACCGGACCGTGAGCGCGGCCAGCTCCCCCAGGACTCGGGCCGCCGGCGCCGGGTCGACCAGCCACTTCAGGTGGCTGCCTTCGAGGGTGCGGACGTCGTAGGGGTTTTCCGGCGTCAGCGCGTCGCCCTCGCGGATCAGCCGGTCCTGCAGGGCGAGCGGCATACTCGCGTCGCCGGCCAGACGCACGAAGGTCTTCGGGATGCCGCCCCAGGTCGCGGCCTGCGCCCGGTCGGCGGAGGTACCGACGTCCAGGTTCTCGTCGGGCTGGAAGGTGTTCAGGAAGGTCAGGAACTCGTCGTCGGTGCCGTCGGCGAGGAAGGCCGCCTTGAACGCCGCGAGGGCGTCCGGGTCCGCGGTGCGGAAATTGACGCGGAGCAGGCCGAGTTCGGCCGGATTCCCGGCCATGGCCAGACCCAGCGAAGCGGCGTCGACCGTGGCCATCTCCGGCTCGGCGTAGTAGTCGTTGACGTCCAGCTCGACCGGGCACCAGGCCGCGACGTAGACGATGCGGTCGATCAGGTCGGGCCGTGCGTTGGCCGCGGCGGTGGCCGTGACACCGCCACGACTGTGCGAGACGAGGATCACCGGCCCGTTCTCCTTGGCCCGTTCCAGGATCCCGATCAGGTGCGCGGCGTTGTCGGCGAGCGTGACGCCCTTGATCGAGCCGGGTGCGGTGGCGAGTCCTTCGAGGTCCTGCGGCGCCTGATAGGCGTGCGGGTAGCTCGCTCCGAAACCGTGGCCGGGGAGGTCGACAGCGACCGACCGGTGCCCGAGAAGGCCGAGTTCGGCCTGGAGCGGCGCGAAGGAGAAGGAGTTCCCGAAGGCTCCGTGAACCAGCACGAACGTCGGCTGCATCTGTCTGCTCACTCTCTGACCTCGGCGATCGAGGGGCTGCGCGAACGGTTGTCCGATGTCCCGTGGGGGACCCTACGCAGCTAAAGATCACCGCTGCAACCGGTTCGGGGCCTTCCGCCTGCCGGGAAGGCCCCCGCGAGTCACGTCCTCGCGGGGGCTTCCTTCATTCCGCCTGCCGCCGTGAAGGGTGAGAAGACGATCACGAGGGCAGGACGCCCGTGCGGGAGCTTGTTGCAAAAAGCTCGCAATAACAAGCTAACAGCAAAAAGCCCCCCGTGTGGATCATGCGGATCACACGAGGGGCTTCGGTTCCGACGCGGGACGTCAGCTCTTGGCGCGCGCCTTCTGCTTCTGCCACGCGAACCCGATCGCCGCCAGGAACAGCGTCATCCCGCCCGTCGAGTACAACTGCACGCGGGTGCCCGGTTCCCGGGCCATCAGGACGAAGATCGCCACCATGCCCGCCAGGGCCGCCCAGGTCAGCACGGGGAACGCCCACATCCGCACGGCCAGCTTCTCCGGAGCCTCGCGCTCCAGGCGGCGGCGCAGGCGCAGCTGGGAGACGGCGATGAAGATCCAGACGACGAGGATGACCGCGCCGATCATGTTCAGCAGCCAGGGGAAGACGTCGTCGGGACGCCAGTAGCTCAACACCACGCAGACGAAGCCGAACACCGACGACGCGAGGACGGCGATACGCGGGACGCCGCCCGACACCCGGCCGAGGGCCTTCGGTCCCTGGCCGCGCTCGACCAGCGAGTACGCGATGCGCGAGGAGCCGTAGATGTTGGCGTTCATGGCGCTCAGCAGGGCGACCAGGACCACGACGTTCATCAGCTGGCCGGCGCCGGGGATGCCGAGGTGGTCGAGGGCGGCGACGTACGGGCCCTTCTCGACGATCTGCTCGGAGTTCCAGGGGACGAGGGTGACGACGACCGCCATCGAGCCGATGTAGAACAGGGCGATGCGCCACATGGCCGTGCGGACCGCGCGCGCCACGCCGCCGACCGGGTTCTCCGACTCGGCGGCCGCGATGGTGACCGTCTCCAGGCCGCCGTAGGCGAAGACCGAGGCGAGCAGGCCGATGATCAGGCCCTCGCTGCCGTTCGGCAGGAAGCCGCCCTCGCCGGTGAGGTTCGCGGTGCCCGGCGCGTCCGTGCCCGGCAGGACGCCCGCGATCGCGAGGCCGCCCACCACCAGGAACAGCGTGATCGCGCCCACCTTCAGCGCCGCGAACCAGAACTCGAACTCGCCGAAGTTCTTCACGGCGGCGAGGTTCGTGCCGCAGAAGACGACCATGAACAGCGCCACCCACGCCCACTCCGGCGTGCCCGGCAGCCACCCGGCGACGATCTTCGCGGCGCCGATGCCCTCCAGGCCGACGGCCGTGCACAGCAGCACCCAGAACGACCAGCCGGCCGTGAAGCCCGCCCAAGGGCCGAGAGCCCGCTCGGCGTGCGCGGAGAAGGAGCCCGAGGAGGGATACGCCGCCGACATCTCGCCGAGCATCCGCATCACCAGCATCACCAGCAGGCCGGAGAGGACGTACGCGATGACGATCGAGGGGCCGGCGGCGGCGATACCGGCGCCGGAGCCGACGAACAGGCCCGCGCCGATGACGCCGCCGAGGGCGATCATCGACAGATGGCGCTGCTTCAGGCCGTGGGACAGGGAGGCGCCGTCCGCCTTCGCGGGCGTCTGTGTGGTCGTGTGGGGCATGGGCGCGGCTGGTCCAATGCGTGAGAGGGCAAAAACGCCCACAGTCTGGGCAGCCTCTCCGCCCAGAAGCAGGAACTGTCCACTATGCGGACATCCGCCGCACCGTAGGTGATGCGCCGATCACGCCGCGACGGGGGTGCGGTGCGACGCGTCCCCCGGCGGGATGGCGGTCCATGCGGGCAATCGATTGGCGAAACCCTACAGTCCGCTTCCGGTCCGGCATGTGAGCCACACGTCCCTGCCTCAGTGAGCGACATCACCCCGTACCCGGTGTCACGCCCATCCTTTGTCCGGAGTCCACCAAGCCCGCGAACACCCCTTTGTCGACCACTGACGGTGATCGGACCGCGCGCCCCGGTATAGCGTCACAGCGTCCCGTACTGCCCTCACCCCGCGGAGTCCCCATGAGCACCGCTGCCGTCGCCCCCGCCCGCACCGGTCAGGTCCTCGCCGACCTGCTCCCGGCCTCCCGCGTCCGCGACATCGCGCTCGTCGTCGGCGGCGCCGCGTTCACCGGCCTCGCGGCCCAGATCGCGGTGCCCGTGCCCGGCTCCCCGGTGCCGGTGACCGGCCAGACCCTCGCGGTGCTCCTCGTCGGCACGGCCCTCGGCGCCGGCCGCGGCTTCCTCTCCCTCGTGCTGTACGCGCTCGCGGGCGTGGCGGGCGTGCCGTGGTTCGCGGAGGGCACCTCCGGCGCCGCGGCCCCGTCCTTCGGCTACGTCCTCGGCATGATCCTCGCCGCCACCGTCGTCGGCGCCCTGGCCCGTCGCGGCGCCGACCGCACCCCGCTGCGCACGGCCGGCGCGATGCTGCTGGGCGAGGCGATCATCTACGCCGTCGGCGTCCCCTACCTCGCCCTCGCCACCGGCATGTCGGCATCCGCCGCGATCGCGGCCGGCCTCACCCCGTTCCTGATCGGCGACGCCCTCAAGGCGGCCCTGGCGATGGGCGCCCTGCCCACCGCCTGGAAGCTGCTCGACCGCTGACGCCGTAGTTCCCGCGGAAGAGGCTCGCCGGGTCGCACCGCGACCTCAGTCCGGCGAGCCTCTCTCGCGTCTCGGCGCCGTACCGCCCACCGCCGCGATCCCCGGCACCGAGTTCGGCACCGGCCCGGCTTGCGCCCCGCCCAGATGATTGATCTGCACCGCGCACATGGCGCCGCGATGTCCCGGTGCGGCGGCGAAGGGAGCCGCCGTGGAGCCCGGTACAGGTCGGACTCCGGTGTGACAGGGCGCAGTCGACCGTCGGCGGTGACGACGTCCGGCGAACGGACCCGGTCGGCTGACCTGACAGGCGCCGTCAGGTCAGCCGCAGACCTACGCGAGGGTGAGGGACAGCTTCACGGTGCTGTGACGGCGGGTGCTTGTGACCGGACCGAAAGAAGGGGGAGGGGCGATGGGGCCCGCAACGGCGCGCACCCCACCACCCCTCCCCGAGGAGTGGACGGACTCAGCCGGACTCAGCCGGACTCAGCCGGTCTTGATCTCGTCACGCGACACGTCGGAGACGGTCCCCTCGGCGCTCGCGGGACGCCCGCCGCCGGCCTTCTCCTTCACGAAGGCGACGATCAGCACGACCGCGGCCACGAGCAGGGACAGCAGCACGGTCTTGCGGCCGTCGTGCTCGGTGTCGGTGAGCATGTAGCCGAGGACGAACACGATCAGCGCGGCCGTCGCCCAGGTCAGGTACGGGTACAGCCACATCTTCACGACCAGCTTCTCCGGCGCCTCGGCCTGGATGATCTTCCGCATGCGCAGCTGCGAGAAGCAGATCACCAGCCAGACGAACAGGGCGACCGCACCGGAGGAGTTGACGAGGAAGAGGAAGACCGAGTCCGGGAACTTGTAGTTGAAGAAGACCGCGACGAAGCCGAAGGCGACGGACGCGAGGATCGCCGTCCGCGGCACACCAC
Organism: Streptomyces sp. NPDC006385; assembly: GCF_040612485.1. Taxonomy (NCBI): domain Bacteria; kingdom Bacillati; phylum Actinomycetota; class Actinomycetes; order Kitasatosporales; family Streptomycetaceae; genus Streptomyces; species Streptomyces sp. NPDC006385. Next base: position 2,017 of record NZ_JBEXQG010000007.1, on the reverse strand, counting down.
TGCCGGTGGTGCGGGCGAACCCCTTCGGCGCGTCACCGCGCTGGCCGAGGGAGAAGGCCATGCGGGAGGCGGTGTAGAGGCCGGAGTTCAGGCAGGACAGCACCGAGGTCAGCACGATGAAGTTCATGATCTGACCGGCGTGCGGGATGCCCAGGGAGTTCAGCGCGGCGACGTACGAGCCGTCCTTGGCGATCGACTTGCTGTCCCAGGGGAGCAGGGAGACCACGACGAAGATCGAGCCGAGGTAGAAGACGGCGACACGCCAGATGATGCTGTTGGTGGCCTTGGTGACCGCCTGCTGCGGGTTCTCGGACTCACCGGCGGCCAGGGTGGCGATCTCGCTGCCCATGAAGGAGAAGACGACGAGCAGTACGCCGGTGAGGATGGCGCCGGCACCATGGGGCAGGAAGCCGCCGTGCGCGGTGAGGTTGCTCAGCCCGGCCTGCTCGCTGTCGACGCCCGGGAGCAGCCCGAACACGGCGAGCCCGCCGATGACGATGAACGCGGCGATCGCGACGACCTTGATGCCCGCGAACCAGAACTCGAACTCACCGTAGGAGCCCACGGAGACCAGGTTGGTCGCGGTCAGCACCACCATCACGATCAGCGCCCACGCCCACTGCGGAACGGCCGGGATCCAGCCCTCCAGGATCACCGCACCGGCGGTCGCCTCCACCGCCAGCACGACGACCCAGAAGAACCAGTACAGCCAGCCGATGGAGAACCCCGCCCAGCTTCCGAGCGCCCGGTCGGCGTGCGCGGAGAAGGAACCGGAGGTCGGGTTGGCCGCGGACATCTCACCCAGCATCCGCATCACCAGCACCACGAGCGTGCCGACGAGAGCGTAGGAGAGGAGGATGCCGGGTCCGGCGGTGGCGATACCGGAGCTGGATCCCACGAACAGCCCGGCACCGATGACACCGCCGATGGCGATCATGGAGAGGTGGCGGTTCTTGAGACCTGCCTGTAGGCCGTGGCCGCCTGCGGCCGGTTCGGCCGGCTTCTGCGTCGGCTGCGAAGTCATTGGAACGGATTTCCTTTGCGCCGTTGGGGAGGGGCTTTCCCGTACCAGCGGTGTACGAGTCGCACGAGCGGTGTACGAGTCGGACCAGTGAATCCGAGGAGAACGGATTCGGGAACCTTTGATTCAGGATTGTTACTTGAGGTTTCCTTGAGCTTCTATAGCGTGTGTCACAATTAAATCGATCGACACCCGGCGCTGCTGCCCCGAAACAGCCGTGTCACACTCGTTCCATGCGCGTGTATCTCGGCTCCGACCATGCGGGCTTCGAACTCAAGAACCACCTCGTCGAGTGGCTCAAGGCGGCGGGCCACGACCCGGTCGACTGCGGCCCCCACATCTACGACGCCCAGGACGACTACCCGCCCTTCTGCCTCCGCGCGGCCGAGCGGACGGCCGCGGACCCCGAGGCCCTCGGCATCGTGATCGGCGGCTCCGGCAACGGTGAGCAGATCGCCGCGAACAAGGTGAAGGGCGTCCGGGCCGCGCTGGCCTGGAGCGAGGAGACGGCGGCGCTGGGCCGCCAGCACAACGACGCCAACGTCGTCGCGGTGGGCGCGCGCATGCACACGCTGGAGGAGGCGACGAAGTTCGTCGAGACCTTCCTGGGCACCCCGTACTCCGGTGACGACCGCCACACCCGCCGCATCACGATGCTGGCCGACTACGAGACGAAGGGCACCCTGCCCCCGATCCCGCCGCACCACCCCCAGCAGTAGGGCGTTCTGCCCCTCAGGCGACGGTCACGTCCCTGCGGTGCCCGTCGGGGTGTTTCACCCCGCCCGGCGTTTGAGGGCGATCCTGCGCCGTCCTCAGCCCCACCCACCCGGACGGGCTCTGCCCCTCAGGCGACGGTCACGTCCTGCGGCGCCGTTCCGCCGCTTCCAGCCCGTCCGGCGTTTGAGGACGAGGCCCGTTCAGGGCCGAAAGCGGGGGTCTGGGCGGACGTATTTGCTCTCGCTGGGAAGCCAGCAGGGCAACGCCCACGTGCACTGG